>JAGWYX010000185.1 GCA_018969165.1 Verrucomicrobiota bacterium | reverse complement strand
CGGGCGGCGTCAATCTTTACCTTCATCCCTCGACCTTTGTGGGGTTGTGCCAAATGCGGATGTTGGCCGCCGACGGGAAGACGCGCAGTTTTGGCGAAGGCGGCAACGGGTTTGTGCCGGGCGAAGGCGTCGGCGCGGTGTTGCTGAAGCCGCTGAGCGCGGCCTTGGCCGACGGCGACCACGTTTATGGCGTCATCAGAGGTTCCGCGCTGAATCACGGGGGCCACACGAATGGGTATTCGGTGCCGAACCCGAACGCCCAAGCCGCGCTCATCCGGACGGCGCTGGCTCGGGCGGGAGTCCAGCCGCGGGATGTCGGCTACGTCGAAGCGCACGGCACGGGCACCGCACTGGGGGATCCAGTGGAGATCGCTGGTCTGACGATCGCCTTCCGGAGCGGAACGGCGGATTGCGAGTTTTGCGCGATCGGCTCGGTCAAATCGAACATTGGCCACCTCGAAGCCGCCGCCGGGATCGCGGCGGTGACCAAGACATTGCTGCAGATGCAGCACGGGCAGCTCGTGCCCTCGCTTCACTCGGATCCGCCTAACCCGCGAATCGATTTCGCGTCGACCCCGTTTCGAGTTCAACGGGGCTTGGCCGAATGGCAGCGCGACGGCGCGAAACCGTGCTTGGCTGGGGTGAGTTCGTTCGGGGCGGGCGGCGCGAACGCCCATCTGGTGCTGGCTTCCTGGGAGCCGACAGTCAGTGTCCCCGAACCAAATTCCACGCGTCCCGAACTGATCGTGCTTTCCGCTCGGACGCCGGAGCGATTGGCGGAGGTGGTCAAACGCCTGGCCGATTGCCTGCGAGCAGTTCGTGCCGAGCACGGGCCAAGGTGGCTGCGGGACATCGCGCACACTTTGAGAGTCGGGCGCGAGGCGATGGAGGAGCGATTGGCCTTCGTCGTGTCCAGCCAGGACGAGCTGATCTTGGGGCTGGACGAGATCCGGAGCGGCGGCTCGGCCGAGAGCGCGGGCATCTTCCGCGGGCGCAAAGCGGGCCCCAAGGAGTCGTTCGATCCGCGGGGCAAGGAACTCCCCGAAATCGCCGCAGCCTGGGCGGGTGGCGCCGACATCGATTGGTCGGTGTTCGACGCGGGCAGCCAGGCAAAGCGAGTCTCGTTACCGACGTATCCGTTCGTCCGGGAACGGCATTGGATCGCGACCTTCCCTGGCAAGGCCGCGGAATCCCTGCACCCGTTGCTGGACCGGAATGCGTCCACTTTGGAGGAGCAACGATTTCTCAAGTTGCTGAGACCGGACGAACTGCTCGTCCGGGAGCACGTCGTCCGGGGCGCCAAACTGCTCCCCGCGGCGGCTTGCCTGGAAATGGCAAGGGCGGCAGGAGACGCCTCACGTGAGGACGCGACGGTGACTGCAATCGCCTGTGTGGTCTGGACTCGCCCCATTCGCGTGGACGAGGCGCCGCTGGCGCTGGGGGTGAGCCTGAGTCCGGAGCGCGACCGGGTTCGATTCGAAATCTGGTCGGAAGCCGGAGACTCGCGGGTGCCGCACGTCCAAGGACAACTCCGCTTCGGGGCGTCGCCCACGCGTCCTGACCCGTTGAACCTGGCCGAGGCGCTGGCGCGGATGCCGGTCGTGCACGAGCCGGTGTCAATTTATGAAGCCTACCGTTCACTTGGCCTTCAATATGGACCGGCGTTTCGAGCGCTGGAATGGGTCCGCTCGAATGATCGCGAGGTGCTGGCCTCGATCCGCCTCCCCGAAGCGGGTGCTGGGCTCGCCGGCGCGTGCAAACTGAATCCGCTGGTCCTGGATGCCGCGTTCCAGTCCGTGATCGGCTTCGGATGGGGTCGGGTCGGGTCGGCTCCGTCGGGGCCCGTCCTGCCATTTGAGGCGGATGAAATCACTTTCTTTGGGAGTCTTCCGGAGGTTTGCCAGGTCCTGGTCACGGAGGTCAGCTCCGAGCCCGCGGCGGTGCGCGCGTACAATTTGACGCTAGTGGCTGGCGACGGTTCGGTTTTGGCGTCGGTCAATGGCTTCAAGGTGAAACCGGCGATTGGAACCGGAGCCGGGCAAGACCGACCGGTGGTGAAGCCACCGGCCGCCGCTTCGATGCCGGCTGAACCGCTTCTGGCGTTGCTCCAAGAGCGGTTAAAACAAATCATCGCCGCGCAGTTAAAGGTCGATGCCGATGACGTTGAAGCCAACGAGAATTTCGCTGCTTACGGCTTCGATTCCGTCTCGCTGACGAATTTCTCCAATCAACTCAACCTCCAGTTCGGAATCGAAACGACTCCGGCGCTGTTCTTCGAGCGGCCCACGGTTGTCCGGCTCGCCCAATTCTTGATGGAACGATTTGGCGACCCGATGCGCCGGGCGCTTGGTGAGTCGGTCGCGCAACCCGTCCAAGCCGAACCTGAGCCGCGGCAAATTCCGAAGCCGGCACGATTCGCCCCTGGGGCGGGAAGCGTGGCGGATTCCCGGGCAAAACCGGGAGACCCGATCGCGGTCATCGGTATGGACGGACGGTTTCCTGGAGCGCCGACACTGGACAAGTTCTGGGAGAACCTGGAGCTGGGTGTCCACAGTGTGACCGAAGTGCCGGCCGACCGCTGGGATTGGCGCCAGCACAACCCGGCGGCGCGCTGGGGCGGGTTCGTGGCGGACGTGGATAAATTCGACGCGGCCTTTTTCGGGATTTCGCCGCGCGAAGCCGAGTTGATGGATCCGCAGCAGCGGCTTTTCCTGGAAGTCGTGTGGAACACGCTCGAGAACGCAGGGTATGCCGGGGACCCGCTCAAGCCACGGAGAATCGGTCTGTTTGTCGGGGTGGCGACCCGGGACTACGCCGAGTTGGTGGCCGGCCTGCAACGCATGGAGGCGCACACGGCGACGGGCCTTTCCCACTCGATCCTGGCCAACCGGGTTTCTTACCTGTTGAACCTGACGGGTCCGAGCGAGGCGATCGATACGGCCTGTTCGAGTTCGCTCGTCGCCTTGCACCGCGCCGTCGCGTCGCTGCGCGCGGGCGAATGCAGCCTGGCGGTGGCGGGTGGGGTGAACGCCGTGTTAACTCCGGCCACCACCCTGGGGTTTGTCGAGGCCGGCATGTTGTGCGCGGACGGGCGGTGCCGAACATTTGACGCCGAGGCCAGCGGCTACGTGCGGGGCGAGGGCGTTGGCGCGGTGCTGCTCAAGCGTCTCGAGGAGGCGGTGCGGGACGGCGACGTGATTTACGGGGTGATCCGCGGGACCGCGGTGAATCACGGAGGCCGGGTGAATTCGCTCACCGCCCCAAATCCAAATGCCCAGGCGGAAGTGATCCGCGAGGCGTTGGCGGAGGCGCAAATCACCCCGGACACCATCGGCTACATCGAGACGCACGGCACCGGAACCCCGTTAGGCGACCCGGTCGAGGTCAATGGGCTGAAGATGGTCTTCAAGGAACGTGGGGCGGGCGTGCCGGTGCCGAGGTGCGGGCTGGGTTCGGTCAAAACCAACGTTGGCCACCTCGAATCCGCCGCCGGCATCGCCGGCGTGATCAAGGTCCTGCTGGCCCTCCGGCACGGCAGAATCCCGGCCTCGCTCCATTTCGGCCGGCTCAATCCCTATATTCAACTGGAAGGTAGCCCGTTCTACATCGCGAAGGAAACCCATGCCTGGCCGCGTCCAGGCGCCGATGTTCCGAGGTGCGCCGGGGTGAGTTCGTTCGGCTTTGGCGGCGCCAATGCCCACGTGGTCATCGAGGAATTTCTCGCTCCGACCGCGGCTCCCGAAGCAGCGGGGAATCACCTGGTGACCCTCTCGGCGAAGACCGACCAGGCTTTGGCGAAACGGATTTCGGATTTGGCCGACTGGTTGGCAACTAACCGCGAGGCAGCCTCGCTGGGCCATTTGGCATTCACGCTCAGCCGCGGGCGGTGGCACATGCCGAAGCGCTGTGCCGTTCTCGCACGGTCGCTGGACGAGTTGTCCGAGGCGCTCGCCGCGCTGGCAAGCAACCAACGTCCAGCGAACTGCCTGGTGGGGACAGGCGGCAGACTCGACTCGGAGGATGAGGCGGCGTGCCGAAGGGTTTGGGAGGAGTTGGTTATGGACTTTACGAGCGGCGCTCCGCCCGATCGCACCTCCGAGGCCTGGCGCGCCAAGCTCTGGTCTGTCGCCGAGATCTACGTCAAAGGCTTCAAAGTTGATTGGCGGATCGTCTACGGCGGGACAGTTAATAAGATCGCCTTGCCAGGCTATCCTTTCTTGCGGCAGCGGCATTGGATTCCGGAGCCGTTATCTGCCGCGCAGCCGGTTGAAGGCGCTGGGTTGGCCGCGCGGTTCGAGCACACGGCGGAATCTGTGGCCTGCTTCACCGAGGAATGGCCGGCCCGGCCGATCTCGAGTTTGCCCTCGTCGCGCCCTGGGCCCCGGGTTCTCCTGATTGGCGCCGACGAACCGCTCCGCGGGGCGCTGCGGCGAGAATCTCCGACGGAACAACTGATCGCATTGGATTGGGGTTCCGGTGCGGGTGAAATCCCGAACGACAGTTCGTTCAGCGACGTGGTTCTTTGTCTGCCAAGGCAACCGTCCAGCCAGGCAGCGGCTGAGGTTGGGAAGCTCCTGGGATGGGCCCGCGCCCTGTTGGTGCTGCGCGGCTCCGACCGGGTGAAGTTGATGGTTTGGGAAAGCGCGGATGAGCCATCCCCCGTTCTGGCGGCGGCGGCGGCACTGCTGAAGTCGCTGCGCCTGGAGTGCCCGGAATTCAATGTCAGCGCGGTTTGCGGCAAGGGCGGCACTGTTGACGAGACGGCGCGATGGATCGGGCTGGAGTTGGCCGCGGGCGAATCGAGCGGTGTCGAGGTGCATTATCGGCAAGGCGTGCGACGGGTGCGATGTGTGGTTCCACGCACGTTGCCTCGGGGGGCGGAGCGCGCCGGGATCCGCGAAGGCGGCGTGTACCTCGTGACTGGGGGGGGGGGACGGCTGGGAATGGCGGTTGCCGCCTGGCTGGCCGGGGTGGCGCGAGTCCGCGTGGCGCTGACGGGGCGTTCACCGTCGGGCGAGCACACGCAGGACTGCGTGCGCAAGCTGCGGGAAATGGGCTGTGAAGCCCGTTACTTCCAGTCCGACGTAGTTTCACGCGAGTCTGTCGCCGCACTGGTGGCGCAGATCGAGGATTCCTGGGGCAGACTCAACGGCGTTGTCCACGCGGCCGGTGTATTGCGCGATGGTCTGCTGGCGGCGAGGACGGCGGACCAGGAGCAATCCGTGCTGGCGCCAAAAATCCTCGGCGCAATGAACCTGGACTTGGCCACGCGGGGTTCGGACCTGGACTGGTTTGTTTGCTTTTCGTCGCTGACGGCCGCTCTTGGCAACATCGGCCAGACCGCCTACGCCGCGGCCAACGGGTTTCTGGACGGTTTTGCGCGCTGGCGCGAGGGCTTGCGCAGTGCCGGTGAACGGCGGGGCGCGACCATTTCGATCGATTGGCCATTCTGGAGAGACGGCAGCATGCGGTTGGGCGACAACGCGGCTGAGCAAGCCGCGCGAGAAGACTGGCTTAGGACGAATCTGGGACTGGAGGCTTTGTGCACGGAGGATGGATTGAAGGTCTTGGAGTCAGTGCTGGCGGCAGGCCCAAGCCTGGTCATCGTTGGCCCCGGCGATGCGGTTCGGATTCGCGGCGTCTTGGAGCGGGCGTTTGGTTTGGTCACCGACTCGACTCCGTCGGCTGGCCGGTGTCCGGCCGTTTCGGCGGATACAGCGGAAAAATTGTTGCGCGAGTTGAAGTCGGAAGTGGCTGATCTTTTGAAACTGGGCGAGGCCGAGATTGACCCTGAGGCCAACCTGACTGGCCTCGGCTTTGATTCGATCCTGTTGAAGGCTTTCGCCGTTCGGTTGAGTCAAAAGTACGGGGTGGAGTTGACTCCAAACGCGTTCTTCACGCACACCCACCTCAATGCCGTGCGCGATCTGCTTCTTGAGTTGGCGCCCGGAAGGTTTGGCGCGGAGCCAGCGGCATCCGAACCGCCGAAACCGACGGCGGCGGTGACGGCCCGCTCGGCAGCTCTCGAGCGAGCGCCGCTGCCTGGCCGTTCGACCGGGCCGGAGGATCCGGTGGTTGTGGTTGGCATGAGCGGACGGTTCCCGGGCGCGCCCGATCTCGACGCTTTTTGGCGAAACCTGGCGGGCGGTGTGGATTCGATCGGCGAGGTGCCGTCGGATCGATTTGACTTGCGTGATTCGGGTGATGGCGGAACCGCGTCGGAGGCCACACGCGGCGTGCGCTGGGGAGGCTTCATTGCCGACGTTGACAAGTTCGATGCCGCGTTCTTCGGGATTTCGCCGCGTGAGGCGGAGTTGATGGATCCGCAGCACCGGTTGTTGCTGGAGGAGGCGTGGCGCGCCGTGGAGTCCTCGGGCGAATCGCCTGCCCGCCTGGCGGGACGAGCCGTCGGCGTGTTTGTCGGAATCCAGTACCATGATTACCAGGATTTGCTCGCCGAGGCGGGCGCGGCGCACACCTACAGTTCCACGGGAAACGGGCATGCCATGGCGGCGAACCGGATTTCGCACTGCCTCGATCTTCGCGGCCCGAGCGAGGCGGTGGACACGGCGTGTTCCAGTTCGCTCATCGCCCTGCATCGCGCCGTGAGCTTGCTGCAGCGGGGCGACTGCGAATCGGCCTTGGTCGCGGGCGTGAGCCTGATGCTCAGCCCGCGGGCGTTTGTCGGCACGAGCCAAATCGGGGTCCTGTCTCCGGACGGTCGCTGCAAAACATTCGACGCCGCGGCCAACGGCTACGTTCGGGGCGAGGGTGTGGGGGTGCTGTACCTGATGCGGTTCACCGAGGCCGAGAGACGACGGCTGCCGATTCTGGCGGTCATACGCGGGGTCGGCGTGAATCACGGTGGCCGAGGTCAATCGCTGACGGCCCCGAATGCCCGCTCTCAGGCGGAGTTGTTGGCTCAGGTCTATCGCACGGCCGGGGTGGACGCCACCACGATCGGGTACATCGAAGCCCACGGGACCGGGACGGAATTGGGCGACCCGGTGGAATTCGACGGATTGAAGGAGGCCTTTGCCAGGACCAGGCGCCCCGGTGCCTCGGAGGCGCGTGGCTACTGCGGTCTCGGTTCGGTCAAAACCAATATCGGCCATCTCGAGGCGGCGGCTGGAGTGGCGGGCGTGATCAAGGTCATTCTCGCGTTAAGAAAAAAGTTACTGCCCGCCAGCTTGCACCTGAACCGGGTGAACCCGTTCATCA
>JAGWYX010000184.1 GCA_018969165.1 Verrucomicrobiota bacterium | reverse complement strand
GGCGCGTTCGACATCCTCCTGCTGCATCTGGACGCTGGCCTTGGCCTGGTCGAGGTTGACCCGCTGCTGATCGTAGTCGGACTTGGAGATGAGCTGGGATTGCACTAACGCCCGGGCGCGGTCGAAGTTCAACTGGGCCATTTCGAGGGCGGCCTTGGTATTGGCCAATTGCGCTTCGGCCTGCCGGAGCGTGCGCTCGTAGGTGGCGGGGTCGATCTGGGCGACGACGTCATTGGATTTGACCTGGGAGTTGAAGTCCACCTTGATTTCGGTGATGACGCCGGAGATCTGGCTGCCCACCTCGACCAAACGCACGGGCATGAGCGACCCATTGGCGGTCACGAATTGGGTGATGTCTCCGCGGGTCACCGGGGTGGTTTTAAACTCCAGGGCGGTGTCGCTTGGACGCCGCCAAAAGGTCAAGCCGGCCCAGACCGCGCCGCCGGCCACGGCGAGGATGACCAGCCATTTGAGAATACCGCCGACTCGTTCACTCACCATAATCGCCATTTCGTTCTTCGATCAAATTAGTTCACCGGTTGGGGCTGCCGCTTCCGGGCTTTGAACCCAAGGGGTAAGACCGGCTGGCCGGAAGACGGGTTACACCCGGACTCGAGCGGATGGTGGCACGGCGTTTGGAAGCCGGGGATGAGGCAGGGTAAGGCGAGGGCGATTCACCGAGGGAAGAATCTATCGGCGAGCTGGCGAACATCTAAATCTTAAGGGCGCTTCCGGGTGAGCGTGAGGAGGCCGAGGACGATAAGAAACACGCCGATCAAGCCCACGACCACGAGCGCAAACGCAACCTGACGCGGCGAAGCGCCCAGGGTGACGCCAGCGATTTGGAGCGGTTCACCCGCGGCGACACGCCCGCCGATCCGCCGGTAAGTCGAGTAGGCAAACACGATCAGGGCGATCCCGGAGATGAACCGGAGCATGGCTGAGATCAAGTGCATCGGTCGAGTCCGTGAATCTTGAAACTTGTTGTCACCAAGTCAAGTTCCCGCACGGCCCTGGCGTCTCTTTCCTCGGCAAGGACTCTCCGAGCGAGGCGCCTGTCTACCGACAGGCAGGCGCGGAGGGAACGGACGAAGATGAAGAGGAATCGAAGTTGAACGGCGAAGATGACCTGAGTTCGGAGGCGACGCCTCGCTAAAAGTCGGTCTGGAATCGGCTTGTTTCCATGGCGGCGGTGGGGGAGGATGCCAGGTCAAGTGAAAGGGCAGTGGCGGAAACCGGGGATTGACATGGGATGGACGATGCGATGAGCCAGCCGGCGCGCATTTCGTATATGATCATGGCGGGGTTGCTGGTGCTCATTGGGTGGTTGCACCTGGGCACGCTGGCGCTCACGTCCCTGTTTGGCTATTTCGCGCTGCGGCTATTCAGTTTCGGGCGGAGCCGACTCCTGGGGTTGGCGCTTTACGTGGTCGCGGTCGTGGCGATCGGTGTAGGGCTGGCCTACCTATCGCGACAGGCCTACGTCGCCTTGCCGAAGATCGCGGACACGTCCATCCCGGCCGTGGTGGAGTTCGCCGAGAAGAACGGGGTGGAGTTGCCATTCACGGATTACGCGAGCCTGAAGACGGTGGCAGTGGCGCAGGCCAAGGAAGGTCTGGCGGGGATGGGCCGCTACGCCCGGGCGGCGACGTTCCAGTTTGTGCTACTGCTGGTGGGGTTGGTGGCGGCGGCCAGCCTTTACCTGAGCCCCGCCTGGGGGGCGGAGGACGATCCACAAACGGTGCGGGACAGCCTCTATGCGACCGTGGTCCGGGAATTGGCCATCCGCTTCCGGACCTTCTACCGGAGCTTCGCCAAGGTGATCGGCGCGCAACTGGTCATATCGACCATCAACACCGGGCTGACGGCGGTGTTCCTGGTCTGGAACAACTATCCCTTTGCGCCGCTCCTGGTGGCGCTGACCTTTTTGTGCGGCCTGCTGCCGATTTTCGGCAACCTGATGAGCAACATTTTGATTGTCGGCGTCGGTTTCACCCTTTCACCACGAACGGCGTTCTGGGCGCTGGTCTTTCTGATCGTCATTCACAAGCTGGAATATTTCCTGAACAGCAAGATCATCGGCGACCGGATCAAAAGCCCGATGTGGCTGACGCTGATCGGACTGGTCCTGGGTGAGAAGCTGATGGGCATCCCGGGCATGATCCTGGCGCCGGTGGTGCTGCACTACATCAAGGTGGAGGCCTCGAAGAACAAGGTCGCCGTCGCTGTCGCTGAACCGGCCAAGGCGGCGGCGTAGGTGGTCGCCGAGCTAGTGCGCGCGAGTGGAGAGTTGTTCCGGAAAATCCCGGGCGTAGCGCCGGAGCAGTGCGGGAACGTCGTTGTTCACCAGGTATATCTTGCCCCGAATCCGCCGGGTTTGGCCAGGGCCAATCCCGCCGAGCCGAAAGTCCGAGTGCAGGCAGCGGGCGACTCCCTGGAACAGCTCCTGGTAAGGTTCCCAGGCGGTGGCCAAGATCAACCGGTCATCGCCGCTGAAGCAACCGATCAGGCCATTGCTCGGCACCCGTGCGCTCACGGGGCGCGGATTCAGGTCGGTCCGCGGAACGTGTGGGGCGCCCCAGACCTGGCCGGGGGTGTAGCGGGCGCGCGTGGCCCAGTCACGCGTCGGCATCCGGTTGAGGCGGTCCGCGAGGAACAAGAAACACTTGGGCAGGTAATCGTTGAGGTCGCCCTGGCGTAGATCGGGGCTGAAGCCGGTGAACATCCCCAGACGCACGCACGGTTGCGCCCATTGCGCCTGGGACCGGCGATCCGTCGGATTGTGCGCCACCAGCCGGAAACTGACTTCGTCGTCACCGGCGGTGATGGTGTGCTCGACCACGAGGCCGTCGGCCAGCGTATCCCGCAGGCGCAGGACCTTCCGGTCGGCGCTCAGCGACAAGAGTTGGCTGGTGTGGGGGATGACCGTGTGCTTGACCCAGTCGGCGGCGGTCGAGTCGGCGCGGCAATAGGCTTCGAGGTAGTTGATGCGCAGCTCGCCGCCCGGGAGGCGGGCGTCGCGGAGGATGAGCCAGTTGGCCTGGCGTTCGAGAGTCAGACCTGGTCCGGCGGCCCAGGACGAACCAGCCAGCAGCAGGGTCAGGGAAATGCAGAGAAGCCTGGATGCCTTGAGGCCCAAATCGCAGCCGAACAGGTTGGACCCCGAACTTGATCTGGTGGCGAAGAGTATCAGAGTGCAAGGACTGTAAATTTCTTGGCGCCGAGGTCAAGTTCTGGGTTCATGCGGTGAGCGCGCCCGGGGTTTGAAGGAATCGAGGAGCGAGGTCCCCGGCTGCCGACAGGGAGGCGCGACACCGCGCGCTGAATACCGTGGTGATGGCCTCCGTCGATACTGCAATGATTTCAGCGGGTCGCTTGCCGCTGCCGGCCGCTCATGCGCCTTCGGGGTCCTCGGCGGCGCTGGCAGGGCTGTTGGCGGGCCTGCTCGCCTGCGAGGGGGCCGTTGGGGCGCCCGGCAACTTGGTTGGCATCGTCAGTCATATCAAGGTGCTTTCGGACAAGGTGGCCGACGTGTCCAGCCTGGAGGCCTGGAAGCAATCCTTCATCGGTGAGGACATGACCGACGAGCAAAAGGCGCTGGCGATCTGGCGGTCGAACGTCGCCTTCGTTTACCAGGACGCGCCTCCGCTGGAGTTTCTTCAGGCCGGCTGCGTGCATGACGCGATCAAGGAGTTCAATGTCTATGGTTACGGGATGTGCTGTTGCGCCTCGGCGCGGGTGGCGGAGCTGGCGCGCTACGTCGGTTTGCCGGCCCGCGGGTGGGGCCTCAACGGTCACAGCGTGCCGGAGGTCGGCTGGGACAACCGCTGGCATTTGCTCGATGCGTCGCTGGTGAATTACTTCCCCGATGCCGGCGGCGTCGCCAGCGTGGCGGACGTCGTCCAGGCGGTGCAAGGCTGGCTGGCCGGGCACCCGGACTATCGAGGCAACGACGCGAACCTGCGGCGGTTCCAGCAAGCGGCCGGCTGGAACGGCTGGCGCGCCGGGCCGGCGTTACTGAGCCAGTGCCCGTTCTACGATGGCGGTGGCTGGTGGCCAGCCCGGACCCACGGTTGGAACTCGACGATGGAGGAATATGACGGCAGTCGCGGCACGCCGTTCCCTTACGAATACGGATATTCACAAGGCTACCAGGTGAACATCCAGTTGCGCCGAGGCGAACGGCTGACGCGCAACTGGTTCAACGAAGGCCAGCAGGTCAACGGCGTGCTCGGCGATGGCGCCGCGCCGGGTTGCCTGCGAGCCAAGGTTGGCGAAGGTCCCCTGGCGTTCCTCCGGCGCTACGGCGACCTGAACGACGGGCGGGTTGGCTGCGGCACGCTGGAATACGCGGTGCCGCTGGCGGACGGGTCATTTCGCGACGGGGCGTTGACCGTCGAGAATGTCGCCTGCGAGGCTGACGACCACCGTGGGCCGGCCATCCATCCCCGGGAAGCCAATCGACCGGCGGTAGTCGAGTTCGAGATGCCGAGCAGCTATGTCTATTTAACCGGCCGGCTTGCCGGCCGCGCCGCAATTGGTCCTGGGGGCCGGGCGCGCGTGCTCTTCAGCGACAACAACGGGTTGGACTGGCGCGAGGCGGCCACGATCACCGCCGCCGGCGACTTTGACCTCGACCTCCAACGGTTGGCCTTCCGGCGCTACACTTACCGGTTACGCCTGGTGTTCGAGGGGGCCGGGACGGGGCTGGATCGACTGCGGATCACGCACGCCATCCAGTGTTCCCAGCGGGCGCTGCCCACGCTGGACCGCGGCGACAACACGATCCGATTCAGCGCGGGTCCGGCGGAAGGCACGGTGACGATCGAAGGCTCGACCGAGGGGGACGCGGCGGGGAAGCAGGTGAGCCCACTGGACTTTCACCCCGTGCTCGAGGCGGTTGAGCCGCGTTTCTTCCAACTGCGGGCCGCCGCGGGCAGCGTTACCTTCCCCATTCGTGCGCCGGGCGAATTAACGCGGCTGCGGTTCGGGGGGCACTATCGTTTGCGCGACGCCCGAGATCGCTGGGAAATGCAGGTGTCGTTTGACGGCGGGCGCACCTTTGCCACGGTGGATACGCAGAGCGGGCCTTGCCAGGGGATTTGCCGGTACGTGACGGTGGAAGCGATTCCGCCGGGCGCGCGGCAGGCGCTGGTACGGTGGCGCGGCGCGCAGCGCAACACCACCTGTCTGTTTCTGTTGCGCATCGATGCGGATTACCGGCTGCCGCACGGGGGGTTCCGGCCGGTCCGCGTCACGTACCGTTGGCTGGAAAACGGCGTCGAGCACCGCGACGCCCACATCGCCCGTTCGCCGACCGACACTTACCATATCCTGTGTGCCGCCCAGCCCACGATGAAATCTCTCGCGCTCGAATGGGCGGAGTGAACCGGTCATCCCGCCGCGCTTGCGCTGGGGATGCGCCGCGCTACAATGCCTGGACGGGTAGAGCCTTTGAGATGAACGAAACGCCGGCCGGTAGTCTGAGGCGCGCCGCTCGAGCAGGGCAGGTGTCCCGGGCGCATCGCGGACCGGGCCGGCACACCGACTGATTGTCACCATGCGCGCGCGAACCGCCGACCTGATGCAAGCGGCCTACGGGCGTTACGCCCTGGGGGCGTTCAACGTCTGCAATCTCGAACAAGTCCACGGCCTGTTCCGTGGCGCGACCCAGGCCAAGGCCCCGATCCTCGTCCAGTTCAGCCGCGTGATTCGTCACTACGCTCACCCGCGGATGCTCGAGCAGATGCTGCGGGCGGCCGAGGCCGTCTATCCGGAAGTGACGTTTGCCGTCCACCTGGACCACGGCGACGCGGCCAGTTGTGCCGACGCCATCCAGTCCGGTGACTACGGCTCGGTGATGATCGACGCATCGCATCTGCCGTTCGAGGCGAACATCGCGGCGACCCGCCAGGTGGTGGCGCAGGCACACGCGCGCGGCATCGCCGTCGAGGCGGAGTTGGGCTTGCTCCAGGGGATCGAGGACGGGATGACGCCGCACGCCCAGGAGGCGATCCTTACCGACCCGGCGCAGGCCGAGGAGTTCGTGCGACGGACGGGCTGCGACAGCCTGGCGGTGGCGATCGGCACCAGCCACGGCGCCTACAAGTTCGCGGGCAATCAGCGGCTCCATTTCGAGCGCCTGGCGGAAATCCAGCGGCGCCTGCCGGGCTTTCCCCTGGTGCTCCACGGCGGCTCGGCCGTTCCCGCCGAGGAAGTCGCGCGGATCAACGCCGCCGGTGGTGCCCTGGACCTGTCGGCCAGCGGGGTCGCGGACGCCGAACTCGCCCAGGCCGTCCGCTTCGGGGTCGTCAAGGTGAACATTGGCACCGACGGGCGGTTGATCTGGACGCGGGTGCATCGCGAGTTTTTCCGGCAGCAACCCAAGGAATTTGATTTCATGCCGCCGGGCCGAGTTTACATGGAGGCCTACGCCGCGTTTGTCGCGGCCAAATGCGCCAAGCTCGGCTGGCCACCGGCTGGCGATACCGGTCCCCGAGAGCGGCTTGGCGGCTAACCGCCTGTTCCAAAACTGTGGCCGGTGGCATCCACAGTTTTTGAACGGGTTGCCAGGACCGTGTTTGAAAAATGCGGGGCGCGGCTGGGTCGTCTCCGACCAACCGCAGCACGCCCACCGTTTCCGGCCCCTTCCTCCCGGCCGCAGCGCTGCGGCTGGTCTTCGACACAGCCGCGCTCCATTTTCGAAACACGCGCTAAACCAGGTTCGGTTTGACCGGCATCAAGTTGAGCGCCGGAAATCCGGGCTATAAGCGGAACCATGCACACTGGCCCGACCAACCCGCACGCTTGTCAGCCACGGCCGCGAGGTTTTGGAGTGCGCCAGTCCGCTGGCGCTTTTCGGACAAGCGCCGGCCCTGGCAAAGCGGCGGAGGACCGCCGCAGTCCAAGACGCTCTCGCGCCGGCTCCCACCCCTCTGGCCCACGGACCCAATGCATTCGCCGTCGCGGAAGGGAGGCTTTCCATGAACCGAGTTCCTGACCGCCCGCCCACTTCCCCGCTGCTGGTCCGGCCCTCCGCCGACACCGGTGAATACACCCGCGTCACGCTTCAGCGAGCCGGCTGGGAGCACCTGAATTTCGCGGCGCGGCGGATGGCCCGAGGCGAGCATTGGGAATCCACCACGGGCGACCTCGAGTTCGGGTGCGTCCTGCTGGGCGGGACTTGCTCGGTCAACTCGCGTCATGGCCACTGGTTCGCCTTCGGCCGACGCGGGAATGTGTTTGCGG
>JAGWYX010000183.1 GCA_018969165.1 Verrucomicrobiota bacterium | reverse complement strand
GCCAACCCACGCCGCGGCGGCTGACGATTTACGATTCGGCCGATGGGCCGGTCATCGCCCGGAAGGCGGACCACGTTTACGCCGCCAAATTGGCTTACGCGGACGAGGTCCAGTTCGTCGAGGTGTTTTACGAATTCAACTTCGCGCGGGATATCCGCGGCATCCAACGGGGCCTGGCGCTCGATCAGATCATGCCGCAAAACGTCATGGCCGCCGACACCCGCGGCAATATCTTTTACATGCGCGCCGGCCGCGTGCCGATCCGGCCCCCCGGTTTCAACTTCTTCCGGCCGGTGGACGGCTCGACCGCGAAGACCGCCTGGCGCGGGATTCATCCCGCCCGGGATCTCTATCAAGTCCTGAACCCGCCCCAGGGCTACATGCAGAACTGCAACATCCCGCCCGACGTCATGATGGTCGGCTCACCGATGACCCCGGAGAGAAAACCCGCCTACCTCTTTGGTGAGCGTCCGGGTTGGCTCCATCAACGTGCCGCCCGCGCCGTCGAGATTCTCAGCCAGGCCACCGTCATGACGCCGGAGCGGGCGCTCGCCACGGCGCTGGACTCGACCTGTTACGGCTATGACCGCTGGGTCGCCGCCCTGCGGGCCGCGGACAAACAATTCGGCGCGGACTGGCGCCAAGCGGCGGATTACCAGGCGGCGCTTCAACAGATTGCGGATTGGAACGGCAGGGCGGCGGCGGACTCGTTTGCCGCGTTGAAGTTCTATTACTGGCGTCAGGCAGTTAACCAAATTCTCGGCAACCGCCCGGCGAGCGAGCTGGCGGCCAAAATCAACGATTACATGGCGGTCGAGCGGCGGGGAAGAACCGCCGCCGAGCCGCTCACGGAAGCCGAGCAGCGGGGCCTGGTGGCGGGGCTGGCGCGCGGGATGGCCGCCTTGCGCCGACAACATGGTCGGCTCGATGTGCGTTACGGCGAGGTGTTCCGCGTCGGCCGCGACGATCGCTCCTGGCCGGTCGGCGGCGGAAGCCTCACCGACGAAGGGATGGCTACGTTGCGCGCGGTCCATTTCGGGCCCGAGCGCCCGGACCACACCCGCTGGGGCGGCGGCGGCCAGACCTCGACCCAGGTCGTCCTGCTGACCCGGCCGATCCGCAGTTGGACACAGCCGCCGATTGGCCAAAGCGACCATCCGGACTCGCCGTTCTATCGTGACCAGGCGGAAAAACTTTTCAGCCCGGGCAGGATGAAGCCGACCTGGTACACCCAGCCGGAGCTGTTGGCGCACGTGTTCAGCCGCGAAGAACTCCACCCGCCCTTTTAACCGGAGCAGGCTTCCGGGAAGCTCCCGAACGGGCGGTTTCAGACTCTCCAGGAACTCTCAGAACGACCGCCAGGTCTTGGAGTGCGCCAGTTCTCTGGCACTTTCCGGTGCGGCGGTGCCCCGGGTAAGGCGGTGGAGGAACGCCAAAACGCTGTCGAGCCGGCTCCGCCCTGCGGCGGTCATCGTCCCGCTGCCTGCGCACTTGCGGATTGCTGGGACCGCGCTACGCTGTCAACCATGACTGAGACAGCGCTTGACGCCAATCCGCACGACCTCATCGCCAGCCTGGGCCAACGCGTTTTGGACGGAGGCCGGCTTGCCCGCGCCGAGGCCGAGGCGCTGTTCCAACTCGAAGACCGCGCCGACATTTTTGATTTGCTGTCCTGGGCCAACCGCATCCGCGAACAATTCAAGGGCAACAAAATCCACCTCTGCTCGATTGTGAATATCAAGGCCGGCGGGTGCTCGGAGAATTGCCGGTTCTGTTCCCAATCCGCCGCCTACCAAACCGAGTCGCCGCGCTATGGCCTGGTGGACGCCGCGCCGATCCTGGCCGCCGCCGACGAGGCGCAGTCCAACGGTGTAACCGCGCTGGGCGTTGTCGCCGCCTGGCGTGGCCTGGAAGAGGGTCCGGTGCTCGACGCTCTTTGCGATCGGTTGGCCGAACTCAAGGCCGGCGGCAAGGCGCGTCCGGATGCCTCGCTGGGCATCATCAAGAGCCAGCACATCGCCGACCGCCTCAAAGCGGCCGGCCTGGAATGCTACAACCACAACCTGGAAACCTCGCGGCGCTTCTTCCCCGAAGTCTGCACCACTCATAGCTACGACGAACGCCTCCAAACCATCCGCCACCTCCAACAGGCGGACATCAAAATCTGCTCCGGCGGCATCCTCGGCCTGGGCGAGACCCGCGAAGACCGCTGCGCGCTGGCCTTCGCATTGAGAGACCTCGGGGTGCACGTGGTTCCCATCAACATCCTCAACCCGATCCCCGGCACGCCGTTCGGCGACCGCGAACCGTTGGCGCCCCTGGAAATCCTCAAGACGATCGCCTGCTTCCGGTTCATCCTGCCCAAACAGGAGATCATGATCGCCGGCGGCCGGACCGCCAACCTGCGCGACCTCCAAAGCCTGATCTTCATGGCCGGCGCCAGCGCCCTGATGGTCGGCAATTACCTGACCACGCTCAATCAACCGGTCGAAAAGGACCTCCAAATGCTCCAGGACCTCGGCTTGGACCCCGGTTGGGACAAACACGGGTTCTTCGACCAGCGGGAACCCTCGGCGTCGCCGGAGAGCCAGGCGCCGGTTGGCTTGCCTGCGCCATTGCCTGTGGCCATTGACGATTGAGGATTGGGGATCGCCGCGTCGGATCAAACCACCCGCTTCACGCTCGTCAGGCCGGACGCATCCCGCGGTAATTTCAAATTAATCCTGGATTAAGATGCATCGCCTGAACCGGAACCATGACGGGTATCGCGGCGAAACGATCGACATTCGGGGCGTGGTCGAGGAGTGCGTGGTTTCCGCCCGCGCGCAGGGCTGGTGCGTCGAGGAGATCCCCGCCGGTCCGGAGCTAAAGCTGATCGCCCTCTTGCGACGCGGTTCCGCGCCCCAGACGGCGCGCAACCACCGCCGCGTCTATCTCTCGACCGGCATCCACGGCGACGAGCCGGCTGGACCGCTCGCTACCCGTCATCTGGTCCGGGAAAACGCCTGGCCGGAGGACCTCGACCTTTGGATTTGTCCATGCCTGAACCCGACCGGTTTTCCGCTCAATCGCCGTGGAAATGCCCGCGGGCTCGACCTGAATCGCCAATACCTCCAGCCGACGGCCGATGAGACCCGAGCCCATATCGCCTGGCTGCAGCGGCAACCGTCATTCGACCTCACCTTCTGTCTGCACGAAGACTGGGAAGCCCACGGGTTTTACCTCTACGAATTGAATCCGGAGAACCGGCCGTCGCTCGCCGAGGCGATGATCCAACGCGTGGCCGAAGTGTGCCCGGTGGATCCCTCGCCGGTAATCGAAGGCCGGCCGGCCAACAACGGAATCATCCGACCCAGCACCGACCCACGGTCGCGCCCGCAATGGCCGGAGGCCTTCTATCTCCTGACGCATAAAACCGCGCAATCCTACACGCTGGAAGCCCCGTCGGATTTTCCGCTGGCAACGCGGGTGGCGGCGCTGGTGGCGGCCGTGGAGACGTTGCGCCAATGGCCTCGCCCCGGGTAGCCCCAGTGGGGTTGCATCCCGCGCGGAAACCGGCCCTCAGCCTGCGAACTTGAGACTCCGATCCAACCCGCTCACCTTGACCGTCAACCTCGCGGCCGGGATGGTGCTGAGCCTTTGCCTGGTTCTGGGGCAACTCCTGTTTCTTCGGTGCCTGCCGGGAGCGTCGGCCGGCGAGCTGAGCTGGCTGGGGCTCGGCATCCTGCTGCACTCATCCGCACTGGTCTGCGGCGCGCTGCTGGTTGGCGGTTGCGCCTCGCGGTGGCTCCCGGACTGGACGCGCGGCTTGCTATGGATGGGCGCCTGCCTGCTCTCGACGTTCTGGTTCTGGGATTACTTCAGCTACCGTTGGGTATCGCTGCACCTCGATGAAGTGGTCTGGATGCTGCTCCAAAACGCGCGCACGGATTTTCGAGTCATGCCAGGCAAAATGATGGCCGTGGTGCTGGGATTATTCGCCCAGTTGGTCGCCTGGCTGGGCGGCGGTTGGTGGTTGGGGCGCCTCAGCCGGCGGTTCCCTGCCTTGACGCGGCCCCTGGCCGTTCGCCGGCTCATCGGCTGGGGGCTGCTCAGTCTCCTCCTGCTCGCGGTCCAGCAAGCCGCTACGCCACGCCTGCTTCAGCCGACGATCCGCCAATCCAGCCAAGACGCCTTGTGGCAACTGCGCCTGACCTGGCGTCACTCCGCTTCGGCCGGACTGGCCGAGTTCGTCATCGACGCGCCCCGATTCCGAAGCCTGCCGGACGACGCCACCGTCCGAGCGGCCCTGACCGGGATTTCGCAGGACCGGCAAGCGCCGATCGGGAATGTGTTCCTGTTCGTGATCGACAGCCTTCGCCAGGATTGCCTCACCGAGACGATCGCGCCGAACCTCTGCCGCTTTCAACGGATCACCTTGAATGTCCGACACGGTGTGGCCGCCGCCAATTGCACCCATATCTCCTGGTTCTCCGTCCTGCACGCCGCTCCCCCGCTCTACTGGAGTGTCCTGGCTCACCAAAGACACAGCGACGGCGCCGTCCCGATCCGGATCCTCAAGGCCGCCGGGTATCGTGTCCAGGTGCTGGCAACGCCACGGCTGGATTACTTCGGTTTCGCCAGATCCGTGTTCGGCGACGACCAGAAACTGGCTGACAGCTTCATCGATCAACCGGCCATCCTCAAGCAACTCGACCACCCGTCGGTGGGCGACCTCGACGCCTGGATCATGCGCCGCCTGGGCGCGGACCTGGACCATTTACCGCCCCGTGGCCGATCCTTCTATCTCATTATGTTGGATGCCCCTCACCATGACTACTCCTGGGCCGCGGATTTTTCTCCTCCCTTCCGGCCGTACATGGAACCGGTGCCGCTGACGCCGGGCGCGGTCACCCCGGCGAATGTCGGGCTCCTGGAAAACCGCTACCACAACGCGGTCCACTTCACTGACGCGCTCTTCGGGCAGTTTCTCGACAAACTCCGCGCGCGCGGACTGCTGGGCTCTTCCCTGATCATCGTCACCGGCGATCATGGCGAAGAGTTCCTGGAACGCGGTCATCTGGTTCATTCCTCCGACCTGAACGGTTATCAACTCTCCGTCCCGATCCTCATCCACATACCGGGTCTTCCCGACCACCCGCCGTCCATCCCGATCGCTTCGCACCTCGATATCTTCCCGACGATCCTGGACGGGTTGGGGCTGGGTCCTGTTGCCCGTCGGTTACTCACGGGCCATTCCCTGCTTGAATCCGCAACTCAACCGCAGGCCCTCTCCGCCCAGTGCTCGAGCTTCTCGCCGCATCGGCTTCTCATTGACGACGGCGATCGGAAGCTCGTCCTCGAGCTGGAGGGCGTCGGCAAACTGGGCCGGACGCTCTACGCGCGGCGCCTGGTGGCCACCCGGTTGCTCGATGCCGACTACCGGGAACTTCCGCCTTCCGCCGCCGCACGCCAGGCCATTGCCCAGCGGTTTCAGCCCGCCCTGAGAAAGGGGTCAGTCCTCACTATTGACACTCGTTGACGTGGAGGCTAGCTTCTGCCCGTGCCTCGCAAGCTGCGAATGGAGTTCGAGGGTGCGGTGTATCACGTCATGAACCGCGGCGACCGGCGTGAGCCGATCTTTCGCGATGACGCCGACCGGCGGCGGTTCCTCGATACTCTGGGCCAGGCGTGCCTGAAGACCGATTGGCAGATCCACGCCTTTTGTCTGATGGACAATCATTTCCATGTCGTGGTCGAGACGCCCAAAGGCAATCTGGTCGCGGGAATGAAGTGGTTGCTGGGCACCTACACGGCGCGGTTTAACCGGCGGCACCGGCTGGTCGGGCACCTGTTCAGCGGGCGCTACAAAGCGCTGGTGGTGGATGCAGCGTCGCCGGGCTACTTCCGCACGGTGTGCGAGTATGTGCACTTGAACCCGGTGCGCGCCAAGTTGGTGCCACTCGAACTGCCGCTGCGGGTTTACGGTTGGAGCAGTTACCCGGAGTATCTCAAACCACCCACGCAGCGCTGGCCGTGGCTGCGGGTGGACCGGTTGTTTGGGGAGATCCGACTACCCAAGGACAGCGCGGCGGGACGGCAGGAGTTCGAGCGGTGGATGGAGAAGCGGCGGCACCAGGAGGGCGTCGACCAGGAGTGGACAGCGATCCGCCGGGGCTGGTTCTTCGGGGCCGACGCGTTGCGAGAGGAACTACTCGCGCAGGCTGCGGGACGGTTGGGGGCTCAGCACTACGGGGCGGAACGGCAGGAAAGCAGCGAGGCCAAGGCGGAGCGCTTGGTGCGGGAGGAGCTTCAAAGACTGCGCTGGGAGGAGGAGGACTTGGCGCAGCGGCGGAAGGGGGATCCAGGTAAAGTGCGGATCGCGCGCCGCTTACGCGATGAGACGACGATGACGCTGGCGTGGATCGCACGGCGACTGCGGATGGGCGTGTGGAGCCACGTATCGAACCTGCTGCGGACCACGGCGCGATCGGACGGGAAGAAGGTCGAGTGTCAATCGTGAGGACTGACCCCCTGCTCGCAGGAACACACTAGGTTGCGGTCCCCGTAAACGTTATCGATGCGGCCCACAGAGGGCCAGAACTTATACTCACGCAACCAGGGCAACGGAAAGGCCGCCTGCTCGCGCGGATACGGCCGGTCCCAGCGATCCGCCGCCACCACTTCGGCCGGGTGCGGTGCGTGCTTCAGGACGTTGTTCTGAGGATCGGCTCGGCCCGACTCGATCGCCTGGATTTCGCCGTGAATGGCAATCATGGCGTCGCAAAACCGGTCCAGCTCAGCTTTGGACTCGCTCTCGGTCGGCTCGACCATCAGCGTCCCGGGGACCGGCCACGACAGCGTCGGCGCATGAAAGCCAAAATCCATCAAACGTTTGGCGACGTCCTCCGCTGTCACGTGCTTGAAATGGCGCAAGTCCAGGATGCATTCGTGCGCGACGAGGTTGCCATGTCCTTTGTAGAGTACCGGGAAGTGGTTTTCGAGGCGTTTGGCGATGTAATTGGCGTTGAGGATCGCGATCTTGCTCGCCTGGGCCAGGCCCTCGCCGCCCATCGCCGCGATATAGACCCAGCAAATTGGCAGCAGGCTCGCACTGCCCCACGGCGCGGCGGCAACGGCGCCGATTGGATCCTCGCCGCCCAGGTTCACAATCGGGTGACCCGGCAGAAAGGGCGCCAAGTGCTCGGCGACGCCGATCGGGCCCATGCCGGGTCCGCCGCCCCCGTGCGGGATGCAGAAGGTCTTGTGCAGGTTCAGGTGGC
>JAGWYX010000182.1 GCA_018969165.1 Verrucomicrobiota bacterium | reverse complement strand
GGAATGGTCCACCGCGCGAAACATTACCCGTCTCAGCTTTCCGGCGGGCAACAACAACGTGTGGCGGTGGCGCGCGCGCTGGCCGGCAAGCCGTCCATTCTGCTCGCTGATGAGCCGACGGGGAATCTGGACTCCAAGAACGGCGAGGCGGTGATGGGTTTGTTGGGAGAACTCCACCGCGAAGGCGCGACGATCTGCATGGTCACGCACGATCCGCGCTTTGCCGGTCACGCGCAACGCATCGTCAACCTGTTTGATGGGCGCATCGTGGAGGACAGCGCGGTCAGGAACTGAAACATCCGAAATGAAACCCTGTCGCTCACGCCGTGCTGTCACTGGTCAAATATCCGGAGGAGGAGCTTGAGAGCATGCCTGTGCTGTCCAAGTTTTACGGCATTGTGATCCGCATGGTGTTCATCCGTGCGTTCACCGCGCATTTTCACGCCATTTACGGGCATTCGGAACTGATCGTCGGTGTTGCACCGCTGCGGATCATCCAGGGCGACGCGCCGGCGCGCGTCCGAGATATGGTGCTGGAGTGGGC
Organism: Verrucomicrobiota bacterium; assembly: GCA_018969165.1. Classification (GTDB taxonomy): domain Bacteria; phylum Verrucomicrobiota; class Verrucomicrobiia; order Limisphaerales; family JAGWYX01; genus JAGWYX01. The sequence continues at coordinate 6,725 of JAGWYX010000182.1, read as the reverse complement.
GGCAGCACACCAGCGGGAACTTCTGGATAACTGGAATCGGTGCAGCAGCGCGTTGCGCCCGTTGCCGATCGCGCCGCTGTAGTGATCGAAGATCACCCTCACTGAACCGTCCATCCAAACCCAAAACCCATCGATCCAAAATGAAAACAGTTTATCGCCATAAAATGCTCGCGCTGGCCTCCATCACCACCGTCCTCGTTGCCGTTGGTGTTGCCCGCGGTGAAGTGCGCGAGGAGTTTCACCATTCCTACCCGTTGGGCGCCCAAGGCCGGGTCCAACTGGAAAATGTCAATGGCGATGTGCGCGTCGTCACGTGGGATCGGGTGGAGATCAAGGTGGACGCCATTAAACGCGCGAAGAAGCAGGAGCATCTGGAGGAGGTCAAAATCCAGGTAGATTCCGATCCGGATCGCATCCACATCAAAACGAAATACCCGGACTCGAAGACGCGGAGGAACAAGAACAACTCGACCAGCGTGGATTACACCCTGACCGTTCCGAAGCAAAGCCGGCTCGGCAAGATCAGCACGGTGAACGGGGGCATTGAAATTGAGAGGGCGGGTGGAGACGTCGACGCCAGCTCGGTGAATGGCTCGGTCAAAGCCATCGGTTTGTCGGGTGAAACCCAACTGTCCACCGTCAACGGATCGGTCAAAGCCAGTTTTGGCGAATTGAAGAAACCAATCTCAGTCAACTCAGTCAACGGTGGTGTGTCTATCGCTTTGCCGGCGGACACCAATGCCGACATTTCTGCGCACACCCTCAACGGCGGGATCAGCAGTGAGTTCCCGGTTCAGGTGAAAAAGCATTTCCCTATCGGCCAAAATCTCGACGGCAAGTTGGGCAACGGTGGGCCAACCGTTAAGATGTCCACCGTCAACGGCGGGATTCACATCGACCGTTCCGCCACAGTTGGGCTCGACAACCGCTGACCGCCGTTCATGCAGACGCTTTTTCAAGACGTCCGCTACGGCCTGCGGACTCTGATCAAAACACCCGCCTTTGCCGTCATCGCCATCGCGACGTTGGCGCTTGGCATCGGTGCGAACAGCGCCATCTTCAGCTTCGTCAATGCCATCCTGTTGCGACCGCTCCCTTACAAAGACCCGGAAAGACTGGTCATGGTCTTTGAAAACCAGCGTGTGAATGGGTGGTTCAAGGATGCGGTCGGGGCTCCGGTATTGGGTGAGTGGCGCCGGCAAAACACGGTGTTCGAGGGCCTGGCCGCACGCGGCTGGGATGGCTTCACTCTCACCGGTAAAGGTCAGCCGGAAAACATCCCTGGTTCACCGCTGTCAGCAAACATGTTCTCGTTGCTCGGCATACGACCAATCCGGGGACGCGACTTTCAGCCGGAAGAAGAGACTTATGGAAAGCACCACGTCGTGCTGCTCAGCCACGACCTCTGGCAACGGCGTTTCGGCAGGGATACGAACATCATCGGCCAAAGCATCACGTTGAACGCCGAACCGTACACGGTTGTCGGTGTGATGCCGCCGCGAACGTTCTTCCCTGAACCGGACACCCAGCTCTGGACGCCGCTTGCTTTCAGCCCGGATCAACTCCGACAGCGCCACGCCCATAACTACCTGGTCTACGGCCGGCTGAAGGCAGGCGTGCCGCTCGGTCAGGCTCGCGCCGAAATGGATTTGATCGCCAGACGGATGGCGGACGCCGACGAACAGAACAAAGGCTGGGGTGCCGAGGTCTACCCGCTCCGGGAAATCGTGGTCGGTGACTCGCGCGTTATGTTGCTGGTGCTGCTGTGTTCGGTCGGTCTGGTTCTGTTGATCGGCTGCGCTAACATCGCCAACCTGCTCTTGGTGCGATCGGCGGCGCGCGCCCGCGAATTTGCGATCCGTGCCGCCTTGGGGGCTGGACGCGGTCAGATGATTCGCCAACTTCTCACCGAGAGCTTGCTGCTGGCGATCTGCGGTGGCATTCTGGGGTCCCTCCTCGCGTGGGCTGGCCTGCGGGCGCTTGTCCGTATCAGCCCACCCGATCTGCCGCGGATCTGGGAAGGCATCCATCTCGATGGCACGACCCTCTTGTTCACGGCAGCGGTCACCCTGGCCACGGGTGTGGTTTTTGGTTTGGCGCCAGCCTGGCAGGCGTCCAGGCCAGCCCTGGCTCACGAGCTCAACGAGAGTTCTCGCAGCACCAGCGCGAGCCGGCACCGGCACTGGCTTCGTGGGGTTTTGGTCATTGGCGAGGTTGCGGTGTCGTTGACGCTGCTCGTCAGCGCCGGGCTAATGATTCGGAGTTTCAGTCGCCTCGTCTCCCAGCAGCTTGGCTATAACCCCGAGCACATCGTTACCATGGGCACGGAGTTGCCCAATGCCAAGTACCCCGAACAGGGGAACAAGGCGCGGTTCTTCGAACAATTCCTGGCCGCAGTGCGCCGCCTCCCGGGTGTGCAATCGGCTGCGTTGGTGCGGGGACTGCCCTTGAGTGGCCGGGACAGCAATCTTTCTGTGCTCATCAATAGCGCGCCGCAACCTGCGCCAGGAGAATCGGTAGCCGCCGGCTATTCTCAGGTCAGCCCAGGCTACTTTCACACGATGAACATCCCTTTGCTTCAGGGACGTGATTTCACCGGGCAGGACCGAACCAATACTGTCCCGGTGGTGATCGTCGATGAGACCTTTGTGAGGAATTTCAAGCTCGGGACGAATATTCTCGGGCGGCGTATCGACATCGGGGATGGGACCGACAAGGTCGAGATTATCGGGGTGGTCAAGGATACCAAGCGCTCCAGCCTGGCGGATGCTCCGCATGGTGAGATGTATCGGACCTACAAGCAGATGTGCTGGGGCTATATGACGTTGGTCGTGCAAACCAAACGCAATTCCCCGGAGATCACGCGAGCCGTCCGCACGGAGTTGGACACCATCGACAAAGACCAGCCGATCGAGAACGTTCGCACCATGACCCGACTCGTGGCGTCATCCGTGGCCCAACGGCGCATGTCGGTGGAATTGCTGGGCGGTTTTGCGGGAGTCGCCATGCTCCTGGCAGCAATTGGCCTCTATGGCGTGCTGGCCTACAACGTGGCACAACGGACGCAGGAAATCGGCATCCGTATGGCGCTCGGAGCTCGGCGAGGCGATGTGTTGGGACTGGTGTTGCGGCACGGCATGACGTTGGCCAGCATTGGAATCACGTTGGGCTTGGCAGGGGCATTAGCAGTGACGCGCCTGCTCCGCAGCTTGCTGTTCGGGGTCAGTTCCACCGATCCGGTGACGTTCGTGCTGGTTCCTCTGCTGTTGTGTGCCGTGGCGTTCCTTGCCTGCTGGCTGCCCGCCCGGCGCGCAACCAAAGTCGACCCGATGGTGGCTTTGAGAAACGAATGAGCGCCCTGGCAAGACGCCATCTCTCAACCACCAATTGGAAGCGCGAGGGCGTGAATTGCTTGGAAGCGACACCATACAAATTCGGCTCGTTCCGGTGTCTCGCACGATGAACCGACGCGGGAATCGACCCTGGTGGCCTTGGGCTGGGACCACCGCTACGAGTGCGCACAGCGAGGTGTGAGGGCGAATCATTCAAGTCGGAGTTTCTCCACGATGCCAGATGATGAACTGCTGGTTTTCCTGGCCAGTTCTTCCGGCGCGAATTCCTAATCGCCAAGTCCCCGGCTCGACGAGCACTGTCCAGGTGGAGGTCGAGGGGAGAAAGGGCGACACGACCTTGACAGGCGCAGGCGAGCCGTAAAATCGACGAGGCGGTTCGCGCCAGTACCAACCGCACTGTGTTTAACGCTTTTGCGGTGACGACCCGCTTGAGTGAGGCGCGTTCAACCGCAAAATTTGGTAAGGGTTTGCCAATATTGGTTGAGCCGGGATTGCCGCGAAACGGAATTATCAACCCAGGCGAACAACAATTTAACCGCTCACTCTGCTCGCACGCGAAACGGCGAAAGCTCTGACGCCTCGACGCACTCAGGGCTGGCGGTTGCTTGTCAATCTCAAAGTTTATGCCCAAGTACAAAATCGCGGGATTGCCTGGCGACGGCATCGGCGTGGGTATTCTCGAAGCAGCCCGGATAGTGCGGGACAAGCTCGAGCTTGATGCGGAGCGCATTGGCAGCGATATCGGCTGGAAATTCTGGTGCAGTGGGGGCAACGCATTGCTGGCGCGGACAATTAAGTTGCTGAAAAACGTAAATGCGACGCTGTTCGGCGCGGTCACGTCCAAGCCGTCCTATGCCGCCGTGGATGCACTCCTGACGAAGCTCACATGAACACATCCACTGTTCTTAGACATGCCATCATGGAACGCCGGGCTGTGGTAATGCCCGGTTGCCACGATGCGATGAGCGCGAAGATCATCGAACCGTGCGGCTTCGAGGCCATCCAGATTTCCGGCCACGGGCGCGCGGCGTGGCAGCAGCTAGGGAACTCAGAAAGCGTGCGGCGGTTCCAAATGGCGTTTAGCGTGGCCACGGGGCTGCCGTTGACGCTGGTTCCGGCCGGGCTGGGCAACGACTCTATCGAGGACACGGAGCCTCGCGGTGTTTTCTGCGTCGATGGCTGCATGGGGCAGGACAGTGGACGCTGGTGCCTGCGTCTGCTCCAAAACGCCGAACGGCGCGCGGCGAAGTCGTTACAGCCGGTGCGGTTCCAGTGTCCGGCCGGGCTGCTGAAGCTTCTTTTCCCAGTCTTAATTGGCGCGCGGCATGCGGGCAACCTTCTGGCCGGGCCATTTTCCCTGGCGCGGCTCAATGGCGCGCACCTGCGCGGATTGACCGAGCGGCTGAAGGAGTTCGGTTTGGAAACGCAACTGCAAAGATTGCAGGTTTCCTGGCGCTACAGTCCGGTCATCACAACTGAAAAGCTGCAGGCAGTCGTAACACTGGTCAGCATGTTCGCGGACTATCTGTCCGAGATGGGCAATCGGCTGCTGCTGGCCGACGCCTCGCAGGGTTCGCCACTGTTGCAAAAGATCGAGCGCTACTTGACTGAGTGCCAGGACGGGGATGTGTCGCTCACGGATGTCGCCAAACGGGTATGCGTCAGCCCTTGCCATTTTTGCAAATTGTTCAAGAAGCAAACCGGTCTCACTTTCAGCGAATACCGGGTGCGGCGGCGGCTGGAGAAGGTTCGGCAACTGTTGATCAACTCCCAACTCCGCATTAGCGAGGCCGCCTTTCAGGCCGGCTTCGAATCACTCCCCTATTTCAATCGCGTCTTTCGCCGTTACGTCGGCTGCTCGCCCTCCGAATACCGCGCTCGCAACGGCCAGACAAACCAGGACAAGAAGTTGCAAATCCAGGCGTAGCCCAACGGTTCGGTGGTGTGCTTAGGTTAAGATGGCTCTTGGTTAAGTCCAAACCTGAGCCAACTATAATGAGAAACCGAATCGTGGCGGCGGGCGTGCTTTTACTGCTCCAACTGGCGGCGAACCTTGGGCCGGATGCGCGCGGTGCGGACTCCGCAGTGGCAAGTTGGAAGGAGAGGGCCATTTCGCCAGTGACCGAACCGCTCTTCTTCGAGTCGCCACTCATCCAGAGCGAAATCCGGCCGCTCTTCGTTTATCACAAAATCGACGAAAGCTTCATTGGGGGCTTTGCGCGGGTTTACGCGGTGCAGTTGCGCTACGCTGTCAACGACCGTCTGGCTTTGATTGCCACCAAGGACGGCTTCATCCAATTGCGCCCGCGCGTGGCCGGCCTGCGTGCGGATGGCTGGGCGGACATCGCTGCAGGGGTGAAGTACGCGCTGATTGATGACAAGGAAGCCAACTTCATCCTCACCCCGGGATTGAAATTCGAGGCGCCCACTGGGAATAGCCGCGTCTTCCAAGGCAACGGCGAGGGTGAGTTCAACCTGTTCGTTTCCACGATGAAGGGATGGGGCAATTTTCACACGACGGCGAGCGTCGGTGGACGCATCCCGGTGGATTTCGACGCAGAAACGGCGTCGGTGAACTACAGTTTGCAATTCGACTATTACGCCTGCCGCTGGTTCATCCCGTTTGCCGTCGTAAATGGCTCCACGGTGTTGAGCGAGGCCAAAGGCCCCGCGTTTGGCGGGATCGAAGGCTTCGATCTCATTAACTTTGGGGCGTCTGATGCCGCCGGTTTCACTCAGATCGCCTTCGGGGGTGGTTTTCGTTCGCGGCTGCTGAAGAACGTGGACGTTGGACTCGCCTACCAGACAGGCATCACCAGTCCGAAAGGACTGTTCGATGAGCGCTTTAGCGTGGACTTCATTTGGCGGTTTTAGACACGAGACACTGCAAACACTCTTATGCTCGATACTTCACCCCCGCTCGCGCAGTCGAACTGTCCATCCGTAAGAATACTGTTGTCGTTCGTCGTCCTGCTTGTCCCCGTGGCAGTCATCATCACGGGCGCGCAACGCTGGCTCCCCTCGGTCGCTTCCGAACATGCGCCGAGCGTTGACCGCATGCTCAACTTCCTGCTGGTAGCTACCGCGGGCCTGCTCCTCATCGGACACGGCGTGCTCGGCTATTCCCTCTGGCGATTCAGTCGGCAGGATCGGGTGTCGCATCGGCTGTCCAGCTTGGGCACTGAATGGAAATTGGGCTTGGCGCCGCTCATCATTATGTCGCTCGTGGCCGAGGGTGGTCTGTTGGCTTTCGGCATGCCGGTGTGGACCAAATATTATTTGCACCCGGCTCCGGCGAACGCTGTCACCGTCGAGGTCACAGCCCAACAGTTCGCGTGGACATTTCGCTATCCTGGCCAAGACGGTGTCTTC
>JAGWYX010000181.1 GCA_018969165.1 Verrucomicrobiota bacterium | reverse complement strand
CTTGATTTGTTTTGGGATTTGGGCCTTCGGGCTGCTCTGTTACACCGTCTTTTTGCGCATGTCCGTTCCCATCCTGCAAGGCCGGCTGAGCAAGGCCAATGAACGGCCGGCCAACCCCGACGACACCGAGGCCCGGCTCCGCGCCTTCCGGCGGTCGCTGGCGCCGCCGGAGGCGCAGCATGTCCAAACCAGCCACCACTGAGGACGCCCGGCCAGCGCTGGCCGCGCACGTGGCGAGCAAGGGCACGGAGGTCCGCGAGAAATACGGACGGCCGAGCATCGGCTGGCCGGAGTTGGTCGCGTTGCTCCAGGACCGGTCGCTGGTGCGGTATCCGTGCGAGATTGTCTTTGACGCCGCGCGGTTGTTACCGGGCGAGTTTGCGTACCCGGCGCCCAAAGGGGCGCGGCCGGAGGACGGTTTCACGCTGTTCGTGCATCCGCATTTTGCGCGGCGGCTCGATGAGGTGCCGCTCCTGGTGCTCTACCAGTTGGTGCGGGTGAACTACGGCGAGTTCGCCGGGCCGGCCGAAGCCGAGGGGTTCGGTGCCGCGGCCCTGGGAATGGCCCGGGACGATTATTACCGCACCCTTTGCGCGTTGGCCGACGAGACCGTTGACGAGGGTTGAGCCAGGCGCCAGGCGGTGTTCCCGATGCGCACTGGCAGGGCGACGGCCTGCGGCCGCGGCGCTCCTGGGTGGAACGACGGCCCGCCAAATTCTGTCCTGCCGGTACCAAAAAAAGTAAACAAAACGCCAAATCCGGTGGAGCCCCCCGAGCGCCCCGGCCTCATGTTCACGCCGGATGCACAGACGTCGCCAGCGTGGCGGCGGTAGCAATAAAGCGGGAGTACTTATGAAGCAATTGGTCATCATCAGTCTGCTGGTTGGGGCGGCCGCGGTCGTGTCCACCTCGGCGGGCACCAAGGATACCTACGAAAAGGAATGCGCCCGGTGCCACGGGAGCGATGGCAAAGGCGACACGAAAATGGGGCGGAAACTGGGGGCCAAGGACTACACCGATCCCAAGTTCCAGGAGACCCTCAAGGACGACCACATGTTCAAAACCATCAAGGAGGGCTTGAAGGAAGGTGACAAGACCAAGATGAAACCTGCCGAGGGCCTGTCCGACGACGAGATCAAGGCCCTGGTCGCCTACATGCGGGCGTTCAAGAAGTAAGCGCCGGATGCGACGCCGCACGCGCGTCCCGTGGGAATGGAGATTTGCCGCTGACGACCGGTGCGTGTGGACCGGTCGTTGGCAGCATGTGAGTCAGGTCTGGAGTCCTTGAATTCTTGAATCGGCCATGAGCATGGAACCACCGCCGGCCACGGATGCCGGCCACCGCCCGTCCCTCCGCTCCTCGCTCCTGAGCAACTGGGTGAGCCTGGGTGGGTTGGTAGTCGCCAGCGGGAGCCTGTTTTCCTTTCTGCTGCTGTTCGCCCTGGACGCGCTCGCGCCCAGCGGCAATCCCTACATCGGCGTGCTGGCCTACCTGATCTCTCCGGCCTTCCTGATCCTGGGGTTCGGGCTGATGGGGTTCGGGCTGGTGCTGATTCGCCGACAGCGCCGGCGGCTGGCGGTCACCACCCGGCAGCCATTGCTGCTGGTGGACCTGTCGCGTCCGCGCGATCGGCGGAACTTGCTGATCCTGATCACGCTCGGGGCCTGTTTTCTGCTCCTGACGGCCATTGGGAGCTATCGCAGCTATCATTTTACCGAGTCGGTGACGTTCTGCGGCCAGGCCTGTCACCAGGTGATGAAGCCCGAACACACCACCTACCTGCATTCGCCCCACGCGCGCGTCTCCTGCTCCGAATGCCACATCGGTCCCGGCGCGACGTGGTACGTCAAGGCCAAGATCAGCGGGCTCTACCAGGTCTATGCCACGCTGTTTGACAAGTACCCGCGTCCCATCCGCACGCCCATCAGCAACCTGCGTCCGGCCCAGGAGACGTGCGAGCGCTGTCATTGGCCGCAAAAGTTCGTCGGGAACCTCGACCGCACGTATGCGCATTACCTGACCGACAGGACCAACACCTCCTACTCGGTGCGGCTGCTGTTGAAAGTCGGCGGCGGCGATCCCACCCACGGTCCGGTCAGCGGCATCCACTGGCACATGAGCGTCGCCAACAAGGTGGAATATATCGCGACGGACGCCCAGCACCAGGTCATTCCCTGGGTCCGGATGACCAATCCGCAGGGCGTGGTGACCGAATACCGAACCAAGGAGTTCACCAACGACCCCGCCAAACTGGTGATCCGCACGATGGACTGCATGGATTGCCACAACCGGCCGTCGCACATTTTCCAGACCCCCAACGAAGCAGTCGATCTGGCCCTGCAACTGGGGCGGCTGGATACCAACCTGGCTTTCATCAAGAAGGAGGCGGTGGCGGTGCTGACGCAGCCCTACTCGACGGAGGAGGTGGCGCTGCAGGGGATTGCCACCACGTTGCACAGCAAATACTCCGCCGTGCCCCCGTCGGAGCTGGAAGCGACGATCGCGGTGGTTCAACAAATTTACACCAACAACTTCTTTCCGGAGATGAAGGCCGATTGGAGGGTCTATCCGCGCAACATCGGGCACAAGGACTGGGCCGGATGCTTCCGCTGTCACGACGGCCAGCACAAGTCGGCTGACGGCAAGCAGGCCATCAACGCCAACGACTGCAAGTCCTGCCACGTGATCCTGGCCGAGCGGCGTGGGGCCGAACTCGAGCAGGTCGGTCCGCAAGGACTCCAGTTCAAACACCCCGAGGAGGGCTGGGAAGGCATGAAATGCAGCGATTGCCACACCGGCGGAAACTGAGGGTGGCGCCCTTGAGCCGGCCCTGCATCCTGGCCTCGGACCGGGAAGGACGGCATGCTGCCGTCCCCCAATCGATGGACCGCGACACGCGGTCCATGGGGATAGGCTTTTGGTTCGGGCGCGTTTGTAGGGATCATGAGCTCGGACGGACCCTCGCCCCGGCCCTCTCCCAGCGGATGGGAGAGGAGGCGCCCTTTCCCGTCCGGATCATGGGAAGGGGCGATGTCCGATTCTGGAACTGTGTCGAGACCGTGAGCGGGAGAGGGTCTCGTAGCCGCCGACGTAAGTCGGCTCAGACCGGCCGTGGACCCAGTTTGAGCGGACTTACGTCCGCTGCTACGGGGTTCAGGGCAGGAGCGTGGATCTCGCCACGCGTCGATCAGTCAGCCGGCGCCGGACGGGCGAACCGATACCACATCGGGTCGCGCGCGCTGGGTTTCGTCGCGGCCTTGGGCCTCGGGTGCGCCATGACGGTGTCGGCAGTCGCCAAATCGTTTCCCAACTCGGACTGCCTGGACTGCCACGAGGATCCGAAGCTGACGCGGACGGTCGATGGGCAGGCGCAATCGCTGAGCATTCAAACCAACCGTTTTCAACGATCGGTGCACGGGCATTTGCTCTGCACCGATTGCCACGTCGGCATCCCGGACACGGTTCACGACAAGAAGTTGCCGCCTCCGCAATGCGCCGGTTGCCACGAAACGGTGGTCGGGCATGCCCCGGCCGCGGGGGCGAAGCCGGCGGCTGGCCACTCGGCGGTGGCCGATCAATACGCGACGAGCATTCACGGCATGAGCCAGGCCATGGGGGCCTCGGCGGCCGCCACCTGCGCGGATTGTCATGGCTCGCACTACATGGTGCCGGTGAAGGATCCGGAGTCACCGGTGTTCAAGTTGAACCTGCCGCGGACCTGCGCGCGTTGCCATAGCAATCGCGGTTTGACCACCGAATACCGCATCAAGTATCCGCAGGTCGCGGCGCAGTACACCGAGAGCATTCACGGTCGGGCGTTGTTGAAGATGGGCTTGATCGTGGCGCCGTCGTGCAATGATTGTCACGGGGTTCACGACATCAAGCGAAGCGTGGATCGCAGTTCGCCGATCAATCATGCCAACGTGGCCAAGACCTGCGGCAAATGCCACCTGGGGGTCGAGACCACTTACAACGGCAGCGTCCACGGGCAATTGCTGGCCAAGGGCGACAAGCGCGGGCCGGTCTGCACCGATTGCCACACCGCGCACCAGATCGAGACGCCCAACGGCAACCATTTCAAGGCGCTCAGCGATCAGCGCTGCGGCCAGTGCCACCAGGATCGGCTGACGCACTACCGCGAGACGTACCATGGCAAGGCGATGGCCCTGGGGCGGCCGAACGTGGCGACGGCGGTCGCCGCCTGTTATGATTGCCACGGTCATCACGACGTGCTCCCGCCCTCCAACCCGGCCTCACGGCTCTCCCAGCAACGGATCGTCCAGACCTGCCAGCAATGTCATCCGGGAGCCACCGCCAGTTTTACCGAGTATGTGCCGCACGCCAACCCGCTGGACCGCGAGCATTACCCGGCGTTGCACACGACGTTCGTGCTGATGACGGCGTTGCTGGTGGGGGTGTTTACGTTCTTTGGCGCGCACACGTTTCTCTGGTTGTTCCGATCCGGCTATCTCTACCTGCACGACTCGAAGACGTTCCGCGAGGTGAAGGTCCACGCCCAGCGCGACGATGAATGGTTCACGCGCTTCCTGCCGTTCGAGCGGTTCCTCCATTTCCTGGTCGTGACCAGCTTCCTGCTGCTGGTCATCACCGGTATGCCGCTGAAGTTCTACTACACGGACTGGGCCAAGGCGTTGTTCAATTTCATCGGCGGCGCGGAAGTGGCGCGGTCCCTGCACCATTTCGGGGCACTGGTCACGTTCCTCTATTTCGGGCTGCACCTGGTCAACCTCACCCTCACCCTCTGGAGACGGCGCGCCTACCTCCGCGACCCGGCCACTGGCAGACTCCGGCTCCGGCGGATCGGTTCGGCGGTGTTCGGCGCCGACTCGATGATACCGACGCTGCAGGACTGGCGGGACTTCATCGCGCACCAGAAATGGTTTTTTGGGAAGGGGGCGCGCCCGCAATTTGACCGGTGGACCTACTGGGAGAAGTTCGATTATTTCGCCGTCTTCTGGGGCGTGTTCGCCATTGGACTTTCCGGGCTGGTGCTGTGGTTTCCGCAGTTCTTCTCCAGACTCATGCCCGGTTGGATCATCAACATCGCCCTGATCGTCCATTCCGACGAGGCGCTGCTGGCCGCCGGGTTCATCTTCACGATCCATTTCTTCAACACCCATTTCCGACTCGAAAAATTCCCGATGGATACCGTGATTTTCTCAGGCCGGATTTCACGCACCGAAATGCTGCACGAGCGCAAACGGTGGTATGACCGGCTGATCGCCCAAGGCCGCCTCGACGAATACCGCGTCAAGGACGAGTGGCAATACTGGAAAGGCATCGCCCGGACCTTCGGTTACACCTTCTTCGGCGTCGGGGTGATCCTCCTTTGCCTGATTATTTATGCCATGGCTTCGCGACTGACCCACTGATTTCACGTGCTCCGCAACCTTGAACTGCAAGCGGACGCCCCGCGGACCGGGTCTTCTGGAATCCGCTGGATGGCGGGCCTGGTCGTCGCGGCTGCGTTCACCAGCAACGCGCTGGGCGCCGCGGCGGCGCCGGGGCTCCAGAACGCCGATTGCATGCAGTGCCACGGGGACAAGACGCTGACCAAGGAAGAGGCCGGTGGCAAGTCCCGGTCGCTCTTCGTCGATGAAGTCAAACTCAAGGCCTCGGTGCACGGCACCAACGCCTGCGTGAGTTGCCACCGCGACCTGACGGCCAAGCATCCGGACGACAACCGGGCGGCCAAACCGGTGGACTGCGCCCTCTGCCACGAGCGGCAATCGGAGACCTACCAGGCCAGCATTCACGCCCTGGCGCTCAAGGCGGGCGAGTCAGGCGCCGCGACGTGCAAGGATTGCCACGACAGCCACGCGGTGCTGCCGCCGACCTCGCCGGCATCGCCGCTGCACCGTGCGAACCTCACGAAGACGTGCGGCCAGTGTCACCCGCAGGCGGCGGAGGATGTGCGGCAGAGCGTGCATGGCAAGGCCCTGGCCGAGGGGCGACGCGAGCCGCCGACTTGCACCGATTGCCATTCCGAGCATAACATCGAGCAACTCCGGACCCTCAGCTCGCTGAAGATCGCCGAGCAGGTCTGCAGCCGCTGCCACGCCTCCGAGCGTTTGAACACCAAGTACAACCTGCCGACCGACCGGGTGAAGACGTTCCTGGAGAGTTACCACGGCCTGGCCGCCCAATTCGGCTCGACCCGCGCCGCCAATTGCGCCAGTTGCCACGGTTACCATCTGGTCCTGCCCTCCAGCGATCCGCGCTCCTGGATTAACCGGGCCAACCTGGTCCGGACTTGCGGCAAGTGTCACCCGGGGGCCACCGCCAACTTCTCACGCGGCACCGTGCACCTGAATGGTTCGGCCAAGGGCGACCTGGGGAGCCGGGTCAACTACTGGGTCCGGCTGTTCTACCTGACGATGATCGTCGGCACCATCAGTCTGCTGCTGGCCCACGACGTGTTGGCCTGGCGGAAAAGGCTGCTCGAACTCTACCGGACCAAGGTACGAACGGTGGTGCGGATGAACCGCGGCCAACGCCTCCAGCACCTGATCCTGCTGGTCTCGTTCTTCGTCCTGGCAGTGACGGGTTTCGCCCTCAGATATCCCGACTCCTGGATCGCCTGGTTGCTGGGTTCGGACGAAACGTTGCGGCGGTGGAGCCATCGGCTCGCCGGCCTGGTCATGCTGGGCCTGGGCGCCTACCATGTGGCCTATGTCGCCCTCACCACCGAAGGCCGCCAGTTGCTCAAAGATTTTCTGCCGGGTCGCAAAGACGCCCACGACGTGGTCGGCGGCCTGCGTTACCTGGTGCGAGCCGACGCGCCTAAGCCGCGCTACGCCCGGTTTGGCTACCCCGAGAAATTCGAGTATTGGGCGGTGGTTTGGGGCACCATCATCATGGGCGTCACCGGCTTGATGGTCTGGTTCAAGATCGAGGTGACGCGCTGGCTGCCACGGTGGGCGGTGGACGTCGCCACCACCATCCATTATTACGAAGCCATCCTGGCGATTCTGGCAATCGTGGTGTGGCATTTCTACCATGTGATCTTCGACCCCGACGTCTATCCCTTCAACTGGGCCTGGTGGGACGGCCGGGTCGCCGCAAATTGGTACCGCGCGGAGCATCCGCTCGATCCTGTCGCTCCGGCTCCGCCGTCCCAGCCCGGTAGCCGCGGGGGTGCGTCCGCTCACCCTGTGGCCAGTGACCTCCAGCGCCGACTTACATCGGCTGCTACGGAACGGGCCGCAGCCCAGGGGCGCCAGGCGCAAGCTCCCGGTTCGGGGGCGCCG
>JAGWYX010000180.1 GCA_018969165.1 Verrucomicrobiota bacterium | reverse complement strand
GCCGATTGCACGCTGTTCAACGTCAGCGTCGCACTCGAGGCCCCGGCCAGCGGCGCGCCGTTGAATAACCACTGGTAACCCAGCGGACCGGTACCGGCGGCCGTCACAGCAAAACTCACCGTGCTCCCTGGGTTCACCGTCTGGCTCTGTGGCTGGGCCGCGATCGTCGGCGGCGTGTTGACGGCCAGCGTCGCCGGCGCGCTCGTTACGCTCCCGGCCACGTTCGTCACCACCACCGAATAACTCCCGGCCTGCGCCGACTGCACGTTGTTCAACGTCAGCGTCGCACTCGAGGCCCCGGCCAGCGGTGTCCCGTTGAACAACCACTGGTAACCCAGCGGACCGGTACCGGCGGCCGTCACGCCAAAGCTTACCGCGCTCCCCGGGTTCACCGTTTGGCTCTGCGGCTGGGCTGTGATCGTCGGCGCGGCGTTGACGGCCAGCGTCGCCGGCGCGCTCGTCACGCTGCCGGCTACGTTCGTCACCACCACCGAGTAACTCCCGGCCTGCGCCGATTGCACGCTGTTCAACGTCAGCGTCGCGCTCGAGGCCCCGGCCAGCGGCGCGCCGTTGAACAACCACTGGTAACCCAGCGGACCGGTACCGGCGGCCGTCACGCCAAAGCTCACCGCGCTCCCCGGGTTCACGGTCTGGCTCTGTGGCTGGGCCGTGATCGTCGGCGCGGCGTTAACGGCCAGCGTCGCCGGCGCGCTCGTCACGCTGCCGGCCACGTTCGTCACCACTACCGAGTAACTCCCGGCCTGCGCCGATTGCACGCTGTTCAACGTCAGCGTCGCGCTCGAGGCCCCGGCCAGCGGCGCGCCGTTGAATAACCACTGGTAACCCAGCGGACCGGTACCGACGGCCGTTACGCCAAAACTCACCGCGCTCCCCGGGTTCACCGTCTGGCTCTGTGGCTGGGCCGTGATCGTCGGCGGCGTGTTGACGGCCAGCGTCGCCGGCACGCTCGTCACGCTCCCGGCCACGTTCGTCACCACCACCGAGTAACTCCCGGCCTGCGCCGATTGCACGTTGTTCAACGTCAGCGTCGCGCTCGAGGCCCCGGCCAGCGGCGCGCCGTTGAACAACCACTGGTAACCCAGCGGACCGGTACCGGCGGCCGTCACGCCAAAGCTCACCGTGCTCCCCGGGTTCACCGTCTGGCTCTGCGGCTGGGCTGTGATCGTCGGCGGCGCGTTGACGGCCAGCGTCGCCGGCGCGCTGGTCACGCTCCCGGCCAGGTTCGTCACCACCACCGAATAACTCCCGGCCTGTGCCGATTGCACGCTGTTCAACGTCAGCGTCGCACTCGAGGCCCCGGCCAGCGGCGCGCCGTTGAATAACCACTGGTAACCCAGCGGACCGGTACCGGCGGCCGTCACGCCAAAGCTTACCGTGCTCCCCGGGTTCACCGTCTGGCTCTGTGGCTGGGCCGTGATCGTCGGCAAGCCAATCACGGTCAAGGTGGCAATTGAACTGGCGACAGCTCCCGCCGCATTCGCCACCACGACCGAGTAGTCCCCGGCCTGCGCGGCTTGCAGGTTCATCAAAGCCAAAGCGGCATTTGTCGCCCCGGCCACGTTCATTCCGTTGAAACGCCACTGGTAAGAGAGTGGGCCGCTGCCCGTCGCCGTCACGCTGAAGGTTGCCGTGCCGCCCTGCACCGCGGTCTGGTCCAACGGTTGCGCGGTGATGGCCGGAGGTACATTGACCGTCAACGTCGCCGGCGTGCTCGTCACGCTGCCGGCCAAGTTCGTCACCATGACCGAGTAGCTCCCGGCCTGTGCCGACTGCACGTTGTTCAACGTCAGCGTCGCGCTCGAGGCCCCGGCCAGCGGCGCGCCGTTGAACCACCACTGGTAACTCAGCGGACCGGTACCGGCGGCCGTCACGCCAAAGCTCACCGTGCTCCCCGGGTTCACCGTCTGGCTCTGCGGCTGGGCCGTGATCGTCGGCGGCGTGTTGACGGCCAGCGTCGCCGGCGCGCTCGTCACGCTCCCGGCCACGTTCGTCACCACCACCGAGTAACTCCCGGCCTGCGCCGATTGCACGCTGTTCAACGTCAGCGTCGCGCTCGAGGCGCCGGCCAGTGGCGCGCCATTGAACAACCACTGGTAGCCGAAAGGGCCGGAGCCGACGACGACGACGGTGAAGCTGGCGGCGGCACCAGGGTTGACAGCCTGGTCCTGCGGCTGGGTGGTGATCAGCGGCGGCAGGTTGACGGTGAGCACAAAAGTGATCGAGGTCCAGGCGCCGTCCGGATCCGTGGCGGTGACGGTGATGGCGGTCGTCCCCCATTGGCCCGCGGCGGGCGTGACGGTCAAGCCACAGTTTGTGTCGCTCTGGCTGAAGGCGATGCTGGAGTTGGGCACGAGGTTGGTATTCGTTGAGCTGGCGGTGAGGACGAGATTGGTCGCCGGCCAGTTCGGGTCGCTGACCGTGAAGGGGACCGGGCCAAGCGGGTTGCTGCCATCGACGGTCTGGTCGGCGATGCTGGAGAGGCTGGGGGCGACGGCCAGGTGGTAATTGAGATTGACGGTGCCGATGAGGCCGTTGACGCCATCGACGGCGATGTAATAGATGGTGCCGGCGGAGGCGGCCAGGCTCACCCGGCTGTAGAGGTTGGTGCCGCTGGCGAGGTTGGTGGCCGCGCAAGCCACCAGGGTCAGGCTGGCAAAGTCGGTCCCCGGGCCGGTGTAAACGCCCAGGACCGTCGCGAAATCGCTGCCCAGGGTATCGACGGTCAGCAGGCCGTTGGTGGGCGCCTGGTAGGCATACCACATCGAAGCCCCGCCGATGACGCTGCAGGTGCTGGGTTGGCCGGCCTCGGTTGTCGCGCCGTAGGTGCTGAATATCTGCGTGCCAGTGTAGCCGCTGGCCAATCCCCCGGCCGGGCCGACGCGGCTATGCGACGGATTGCCTTTCGCCGACGCGGGGGCGCCGCGCCGGCGCGGGCTTTCCGTGCCGTCCGCCGGCGGCGCCAGCGAGTCCACCAGGTCCGCAAACTTGTGCTCCGCCGAGATTTCCGGGTGATCTTCCCCTCCATCTTTGCGGTCGTGGATTTGGACGCTGACGGGATCGCTTTCGATGACATCGCCGTCGGCGGTGACCACGTGCACCTGGTAATCGCCCACGCCACCCTCGTTCAAGTCCGATAACTCGAGGGAGTCGCTGTTGGTTTCCTGGCTCTGCCGGATTTGCTTGCCGTTGAAGAACCAGTCCACCTGGACCGGCTGGGCGCTGGTGAAGGTGACGCTCAGGTTGACGTTGGTGCCGGGGTGACCGGACTGGTCCTTGGGCAAACTCAGGACGGTGGGGATGTGGTGGGCCGGTTTGAGGGTCCAGTTCAGCGCGATGTCGCCTTTGGACCCCGCCCGGCCGTCAACGGCGATGTGATAGACGACGTTGGCTTGGACATTGAAGGTCACCAAACTGGTGAAATGACCCCCCAGGTCGTCGTCGCCGGCGACTGCGGTCAAATTGGTCAGCGTGTCGCCGGTGTAAACCGCCAGCAACGTGTCGAAGCCGCTACCGAGAGTGTCGATGATCGCCAACCCGGACTGCGGCGGGCTCCACGTGACCCATACTGAGTTGGTGCCGTGTTTGCCGGCGTGGAGCGGTTCGCCGGGCTGGCGGGTGGCACTCGCGTTGGAGCCGCGTCCGCTGCCAGTCATGCCATGAATCTGATTGGTGTAGTTGCCGTTCTTGGGGTTGACCGCCTCGAAATCGTCCGTAAACGGGAGCACCGGCACATCGACGACCAGATGAACCGGGTCGCTGAACGTGACACCGTCGGCATCACCCACCGCTACCCGGTAGGTCCCGCCCTGGGCGACCTGCAAGTCGGTCAGGGTGTAAGTGTTGTTCGTCGCGTCGGGGAGTGGCGCGCCATTCAGCCGCCACTGGTAGCGCAATTGCCCGCTCCCGCTCGCCGCCACCGCCAGCGTGAGATTCGCCCCCGCCGCGACCACCGAATTGGTCAGGGTCGGCTGCTGGGTGATGAGCGGCTGTGCCCACAGGGGCCCGGACAGGCCCAGGAACAGGCACAGCCCGAGGCCTCGAACGCCGGCTTGGAGGCGATGCTTCACGGTCTGCTACGAAGGCGAGCAGGACGAGTCTTTACCGGGCGCAATCGTTCCCATCCGCCGGGCCTGGCTGGCCCGGCCAGGCGCGCGTCGGACCGGCACCCGTCCGCCCTGCCCATTGCATGTTCTGCTTCAATTCGGTCTTTCCCATGCCCGCCTTGCTTGTGGATTCCTGGAGAACCAAAATGCGGCTTCCCGTTGGGTCTGATCGCAATAGAATTTCAGGTTCAAGAAATCTGGTCCGGCTGCGGCAACACGGGTGCATTGTCTCATACCAGAACGCCGCCAAACGTCAAGCCGGATCGCCGGCTGGAAATCCGGCGAGCCCGAACCGCGGAGCGCGCCGATCAAGTCATGAACCCGTCAATGCCGGAAATGGCGCACCCCGGTGAAGACCATCGCCACCTGGCGCGCGTCGGCCGCCGCGATTACCTCCCCATCCCGCACCGAGCCGCCCGGCTGAATCGCCGCCGTGGCACCGGCCTCGGCCGCCGCCACCAGGCCATCCGGGAATGGAAAGAAGGCGTCGCTGCACACCACGCTCCCCTGCAGCGACAACCCCGCTTCGCTCGCCTTCCACACGGCGATCCGGCTGGCATCGACGCGGCTCATCTGGCCGGCGCCAATGCCCAGCGTGCGGTCCGGCGCGGCATACACGATCGCGTTGGACTTGACGTGCTTGACCACCCGCCAGCCGAACAACGCCGCCCGCATTTCGGCCTCGGACGGCGCGCGCTTGGTCACGACCTTGAGCTCGGCCGCCGACACGGATTTGAGATCGCGTTCCTGGAGCAGGAAACTGTCGGCGCCCACGCTCCGCACGTCGCAGGCCCAAGCCGTCCGCGGATCTCGCAGCACCCGGACCAGTCGCAGGTTCTTCTTCTTCTGCAGCAGCGCCAGGCCGTCGGGAGCGAACTCGGGCGCGACGATGACTTCGCTGAAGATTTCGGCGATGGCCTCGGCGCAAGCCGCATCGAGGAGGCGGTTGACGGCGATGATGCCGCCGAACGGGGCCTGTTTGTCGGTGGCGAATGCCTTGTCCCAGGCCTCGCGCAAATCGGCGCCCTGGCCGACGCCGCAGGGATTGGTGTGTTTGAGGATCGCCAGGGTCGGCGGGTCGGTCTGGAACTCGGCGATCAGGCTGGCGGCCGCGGTCAGGTCCAGGATGTTATTGTAGGAAAGTTCCTTGCCGTGGAGCTGCCGGAAATAGTCGTGGAACCGGCCGTAAAGCGCGGCCCGTTGGTGCGGGTTCTCACCGTAGCGCAGCGGCTGCGCTTGCGGCGCCGCGATCGTCAACACCGACGGGAGGGAGGCGGTGGCCGTGGCAGCCGCTGACGCCGGCGCGGAAAAAACCTTCTCGAGATGCGCGGCGATGGCGCCATCGTATGCGGCGGTGCGGGCGAACACCTTTGCCGCCAGACGCCGGCGCAACTCCAGCGTCGTATCCCCAGCCGCTTTAAGCTGCGCGGCGACCGCGTCGTAGTCGCCCGGGTCGGTCACGACCGTCACGCTGGCGTGGTTCTTGGCCGCGCTGCGCAGCATCGACGGCCCGCCAATGTCGATGTTCTCGATCGCCTCGGCCAGGGTGACATTTGGCCGGGCGACGGTTTGCTCGAACGGATAGAGGTTGACGACCACCAGGTCAATCGGCGCGATCCCATGGGCGCGGACCGCGGCGGCGTGGGCCGGGTTGTCGCGCAGGAACAGCAGGCCGCCGTGCACTTTCGGGTGCAGGGTCTTGACCCGGCCGTCGAGCATCTCGGGAAAGCCGGTGTGCTCGCTGAGGTCCTTGACCGTCAGCCCGGCCTCGCGCAGCGCCTTGGCCGTGCCGCCGGTCGAGAGCAACTCGAGGCCCAGCGACGCCAGGGTTTGGGCGAAGGGAACCAGGCCGGTCTTGTCATAAACGGAGAGCAGGGCGCGTTGAATTCTAGCCATAAAGGATCCTCGCAGAAATCGGTCGCAATTCAGAGTTAATCAACCGGTAAACCGCCAGCGGTAGCAAGCGCAAAGTCCGCGTCCGGCGGACCGCGCTGGCCAAACCCGGCCGCGACGCCGCTGTGCGGGGACCGGCAGCGGTTCCGGCAGGAATCGCGCTCACCAGCGCAGGGGCTGAAACCGGCACCGCGCCGGCTCGCGCGCCTCCAGCTCCAGTTCGAGCGTGCAAAAGCCGCCGTCCCTCAGCAGCTCGATGCCCGCCAGTGCCGGGCAAAGCGTCACGTGGAACGGCCGCCAGCGCCGCGCCGCGCGCAACGCCGTGCTCATCCGCCGAATCGCATTGCCCAGAAAAGCAATCCGCGGCATGCCCGCCAACAGCCGGCTCTGCCACAACAGCAGCCGCGAATGCAGATGCCCGATGACCGTCAGTTCCACCCGGTCCAACTTCTGGCGCACGGCCGATTGGCCCCACAGAAACGGCAGCGCCGTCGGGTCGTGACAGAACAGGATGACGCGTTCCTCCGGCTGGACGGACGCGAAGGCCTGGCCGACGGCGTCCAGGTGCGCCCCATGCAGTTGCCGCCATGCCTCCCGTTCGCTCGGCAATGCCTCGGGCTCGTAAACCGGGTAGGCCAGCAGCGTGGAGGTGACGCCGATCAACTGGTAACGACCAATCGCGGTTTGCCAGAGCGGCCGGAGCCCCAGCTCCGTCTGCGCCCGGTGCCAACTGGCCAGACGCAGCCCGCCGCATCCGCCGAACAGGCTCATTTTGCCCAGCTCGTGATCCCCCAACGTGGCCGCGAAGCGGGCGCCGAATTTGGCGCGCAGTTTTCCCAGGCACTGCTGCGCGCTGGCGAACGCCGCGTCGTCGCACACGCCGACGAACGCCGAGTCGCACGAGTAATCGCCGTTGGCGACCGCCAGATCCGCGCGCGGCGCCGCGGCCAGGAAGCGGTCCAGCAACGCATTGTGGGCGTAAGGATCGCGCAACCAGAAGTGACGCCGATAGCCGCGCACCAGCAGTCGCAACGCCGGGCTGGCGATCACGGCCAACTCCGGCTGCCACCGCTGCTGCTCGGCGTCGCTGGCGTAATGGAGGTCGCTGACGATGACAATCGTGCGTCGGCTCGACATGGCCTGAAGCCGTCGAGTCTCGGGGCTCGGCGCGGTCGCGTCAAGGGGTCTCCGCCGCCCCAAATCCGCACGTAAGGAGACCCCGAAGGGCGCTGTCGGTTTTTTCGGCACACGGGCTG
>JAGWYX010000179.1 GCA_018969165.1 Verrucomicrobiota bacterium | reverse complement strand
GCCAGAGGACTGGGCGCACACCAAGAGGCTGGCGCTCAAAATCGCGAAGCGTCCTGGAGTGCGGCAGTCCTCTGCCGCTTTGGATTGCTCGCGCCTCGTCTGAGCGAAGAACTCCTCGCCGCGAATGGATAGTTGATCTGTTTACGGACCCTTACCGCAAGCGGCCCGGCATGCGCTGCGGCTTGAGACAAGCCGCGGTCCGTGCGCGTGGGGTTTATGGTCCGAGCTGATGCCCATCGACGACAGGAAGCGCTTCGGGAACCGATTGGCGACGGGGCTGAGCCGCGGGCGCAGGCTGAAGCCTGCGGCTACGGGGCTCGAGCGGCGCGCCGATGCGCGGTTGCGGATTGACTTCGCCGACCGGGTGAGGGATTGGTTTGGCGGCCTGATGGCCGGACAGATCACTCATCCTCGTGGAGATGCAGCGGCTGGTCATGGAACCGTCACCCGGTGAGCGGGTGTTGCGCTTTGTTGGAGATCGCCTCCGCTTTGCGTTGCGCCCCGGCGCGGGCGGGGCACTGCCGGCAGGCTGGCGGGCGCGGCTGCGCACCAATCTGGGCCGGGCGGCCGTTGTTCGCGAGGAGATCATCCATTCGCGTTTTCAGCGGGTGCCCCTGGCCGGGGCATCGTGGTGGGATGTGCGGATGGAGCCCGCGGGTGAGCAATGGCGGGTGGAACTCGGGCTGACGGAGGTCGGCTACTTCAAGGCAAAGCCGTATGCGATCGATGCGGCAGGCCGTCAGCATTGGCCCGACGGGCCGGATATCGGGATCACGGTGCAACCGGACTGGTGTCGGACGGCGAACACGATCTATTGCGCCTTCGCGCGGTTGTTTGGCGACACGCGCTCGTTGGTGACTGCGCGGGATGCCCGATTGGAGCACCAGTTCAAGCCGCTGGACCAGCAGGGTTACACGGTGATCCCGCCTTCGGGCAAACTGCGCGACGTGGTCCGTCAATTGCCGCACATTTTCGGGACGCTAGGTTGCCGGATTTTGCAGTTGCTGCCCATCACGCCGACGCCGACGACCTACGCGCGGATGGGGCGGTTTGGCAGTCCGTATGCGCTCCAGGACCTGACGGCGATTGATCCGGCGCTGGTCGAGTTCGATCGGCGCACGACCGGGGTGGAGCAGTTTTGCGAATTGGCCTACGCGGTGCATGAGCGCGGCGGGCGTCTGTTCCTTGACCTGGCGATCAACCACACGGGGTGGGGTTCGACGTTGCACGAGTGTCACAGCGAATGGTTCGCGCGGCGGCCCGATGGCACGTTTCTGAGCCCCGGAGCCTGGGGTGTCACGTGGGAGGACCTGGTCGAGCTGGACCAGCGATGGCCCGAGCTTTGGGAACATTTTGCCGAGGCCTTTCGGACTTGGTGCCGGCGCGGTGTGGACGGTTTCCGCTGCGATGCCGGCTACAAGATTCCGGCGCCGGCCTGGCAACACATCATTGCTCGAGTACGGCAGGAGTTTCCCGGGACGGTCTTTTTGCTCGAGGGGCTGGGCGGATCCTGGGAGGCGAGCGAGGCGCTGTTGACCGAGGGGGGAATGCAATGGGCCTACTCGGAGTTGTTCCAGAACTATTCGGGCCAGTCCGTGGCCAGTTACCTGGACCATTGTCATCGGCAGTGCCGGCGGGTCGGGGTGCTGGTGCATTTCAGCGAGACGCACGACAACGATCGGCTCGCGGCGCGCGGTCGGGCGTGGTCATTGCTGCGGAACCGGCTGTGCGCCTTGACCAGCGTGAGCGGCGGATTCGGATTCACCTGCGGGGTCGAATGGCTCGCCTCGGAGAAGATCCTGGTGCACCAGGTCGCCGGCTTGGCCTGGGACGCCGCGGAGAATCTGGTGCCCGAGTTAGGTCGTTTGAACCGGCTGCTAGCCGAGCACCCGTGCTTTATTGACGGGGCGACTCTGACGCGGCTGAGCGCCGGCGATGCGCCGGTGTATGCGTTGTTGCGGACATCGGCCGAGGGTGCGGACACGGTGCTGGTGCTGGTTAACACCGATATGGAGCAGCCGCAGACGGCAGTGCTCACGGAGGAAAGACTTGGCGAGGTGGGCGCGGATGCGGTTGATCTACTCGGCTCGCCACCACCCAAGCGCCGGCGAGCGGGCGACGGCAAAGTCGTGTTCGAGATGCCGGCTGGGGCGGCGTTTTGCCTGAGTGCAACCACCGAACCGCGGGGCATCGGAGGCGAGCGCTATCGCCAGACGCGGGCCCAGGCCGCCTGGGCCTTGTGCGCGGTGGCGCAGGTTTTCCCGCTGGAGGCGATCGGGCCGTATGACTGGAGGCGCTTGGCGGAGCGGGTGGGGGAGGCGCCAGAACGATTCCTGGCCGCCACGCTTCACCTCGAGCGCGGCCGGGCCAGCCAGGACTTGGGGGCTGCTCTGGATGCCGCCGAACGCGCGGAGCTGTACCCGCCGCTCGTCACCTGGCGCCTACCGGATCGCCGTCGAGTCGTGCTGGTGCCGCCCGGGCATTGGCTGCTGGTGCGGGACACCGGACCGTTTCGGGCGACGCTCGAAGGCGGCGCCGATGACCGGCCGCGGCATGCGGTTTCGATCCCTGTCCGGGAGGGGCACGTGGCTTGTTTTCTGGCTCCGCTGCGGGCGGCGGACGCGCGGTTGGTCCTGGAGCGATACGCCGACGCGGAGCGGACCGTCGCCGGTGCGATTCGTTTCCTTGGCGCGGATCCGGAGCAAGGGGTGCGGCATCCGATCGCGGGCCTGGTGTTGTTGACCAACGGCCGTGGGGGAATGGCGCGCATCCACGCGGATCTCGGCCGGGTCGAGTCCAAATATGACTGTGTTTTGGGGGCGAACCTGCATCCGAGCGTGCCGGTGGATCGGCATATCTTTGTGAAATCGGTTCGCGCCTGGGTCAATGCCGACGGATTCATCACGCCCCTGGATGCGGAGAATTTACTCGTGCTGGAGCCGGGTCCGCCGGCCGTTTGGCGATTCACGGCGAACGCCGGCGACGGGCGGGCGGTGAACCTCGAGTTGACGATCGACATGCTCGAGGGACGCAACACGACGGTGCTGCAGTTCCATCGGCCGTCCCAACCGCCGCCCGTCGGGCGTCATTTGCCGCCCGAGTGCGAGGTGAGCTTGACGGTCCGGCTGGACCTGGAGGATCGCAATTTCCACACCGAGACCCACCGCAACGGCGGTGCGGAACATCATTTCACCACCTATTGCCGCGCGTTGATGGATCGGCCCGGGTTCGAGTTTATCCCGGCGCCGGATCGCCGGTTGCGGGCGTTTGCGGACGCCGGGTATTACCACCACGAAAGCGAGTGGCGCGAGCAGGTCGCGCATCCGGTTGAGGCCAGTCGCGGCCAGGTGGCGGCCGGGGACGCGTTTAGCCCGGGCTGGTTTGAACTGCCGCTGGGGATGGGGCGCACGGTGCGGTTGGTGCTTACGGCGGACGCGGAGACAGAAAGGCCAAGCGCGGCGGAGATCGAGGGTTTTGCGGGGGCGCGCGCCGCTGATCGGGAGGCGGTATGGCAGGGGGCTGGCGTGGCTGAGGCAGATGCATTCGGCCGGCAACTGGTGGCGGCGGCGCGGCAGTTTGTGGTGCGACGCGGGACGGGCAAGACGGTGATTGCCGGTTACCCGTGGTTCCTGGATTGGGGGCGGGACGCGTTGATCTGCGCGCGGGGATTATTGGCGGCGGGGCTGATCGAGGAGGTGCGGCAGTTGCTGGTGCGCTTCGGGGCGCTGGTGGACGGCGGCACCTTGCCTAATGCGATTTACGGCGAGAACACGGCGAACCGCGACACCGTGGATGCGCCGCTGTGGTATGGGTTGGCTTGCGAGGATACGGCGGACCGGGCAGGGGAGGGCTTTTACGCGACACGGGTGGACGGCGCGGGGCGAACCATAGCCGACACCCTGCGCCAAATCGGCCGGGGATTTCGCGACGGCACGCCAAATGGGATTCGGATGGACGCGGCGTCCGGCCTGGTGTGGAGTCCGGCGCATTTTACCTGGATGGACACGAATTATCCGGCCGGCACGCCGCGGGAGGGTTATGCGGTGGAGATTCAGGCTCTATGGATCCGGTTGCTGCGGCAACTGGCGCGGTTGGAGCGCGAGCCGCAAAAGGCGGTATGGGAGGGTTTGGCGCGGCGCGCCGAGGCCTCGCTGGCGTCGCTTTTTTGGTTGGAGGACCGCGGCTACCTGGCCGATGTGCTGCTGGCGGGTCCGGGTCGGCCGGCGGCCGAGGCGACGCGCGACACGGCCCTGCGGAGCAATGGGCTGTTGGCCGTCAGCCTGGGATTGATCGGTGGCGAACGGGCGCGGCGTTGCGTCGAGGTCGCGTTGAATCACCTGCTGGTGCCGGGGGCATTGCGTTCGCTGGCGCCGCTGGCGGTCACGCCGCCGTTGCCGATTCGCGGACACGACGGTCGTCTCCTCAACAATCCGGGGGAACCGTACTGGGGTCGTTACGAGGGTGACGAGGATACCCGGCGCAAACCGGCTTACCACAATGGCACGGCCTGGACGTGGACCCTGCCGACGTTCTGCGAAGCGCTGGCGGTGGCGTGGGATTTCTCGCCCCCGGCGGTGGCGGCGGCCCGGGCTTATCTCGGGAGCATGGGGCGACTTTTGACCGAAGGTTGCCTGGGGCAAATCCCCGAGATACTGGACGGCGACGCCCCGCATCAGGCGCGTGGGTGCGACGCGCAGGCATGGGGTGTGAGCGAGGCGCTCCGCGTCTGGCGAGCGCTTAAGGCGCGCTCGTGACCCGAGCCCAGTTGAACTTTTGCGAGGCGGCGTAACGCTCGAACGCCCGTTCGTTATGGATTAACACCGCCCGCACGATGCTCGAATCGTCCGCATGCGCCAGCGGCGGCAGGTCGTCCGGGATGAGGTCGATCTTGCGGTGGGCGTAGAGCAAGGCGAACACGGCCTCGGCCACGGCCACGTAAGGCAGTTCCTTGTAAACGCCCTCGGCGAAATCCTCGACGGCATTGGCCAGGAATTCCAGTTGATCCACCAGGTGGGGAAAGCGAGGCGCGTGGATTTGCGTGAACTCGACTTTCCAGAGCGGCAATTGGCGCAGGACCTTCTCGACCAGGCTGGCCGTGATCTGCTTGGAGCCTTGCCAGACAAAATTAGCAACTTCAGGCATGGGCGGACTCTAGCGAGGCACGCCTCGGACCTCAACTCGTATCTTTGGACCATGCGGGAATAACGCGACGGCCGGCAAATATCATTTTGGAGCGCGGGTCTGTGACCCGCAGCGCCTGCCCTGCAGTCCAGGCCTGGTAATAACTTCAATCCCACCCGCAAGGTGATCGTGCTGCGGCTCCCAGAGCCGCGCTCCGAGCCAAAATGAGGAGTGCCGCGCCCAAAGCGGTCATTGGCCGCGGTGTTGATCCCAGAAAGCGAGCGCCGCGGCTTCATGGACGGGCCGGGCCAGGTAATCACGTTCCAGGGCGCTGGCGTAGCAAAGATTCCAGGTAGGGCAAATCCGCGGGCGACGTGGCTTTGGGGTTCGGCGTCAGGCCCTCGACCAGGCGCACCGGCTGGCCGATCAACTCGCAGGCAGCGGTGTCGTCGGTGACATGCAGGCCCTGCGCCCGCACGGCGGCCAGGGCGCGACGAATAATCTCGACGCGAAAAGTCTGCGGGGTCTGCACCGACCACAGGCGCGAGCGGTCGATGGTGCGGGTGATTGTGTGGGTGCCATCGGATTCCTTGAGGGTGTCGGCCACGCGTTGGGCGGCGACGGCGGCGCCGATTTCCCGAGCCGCCTCGATGGTGGCCCGCACCAGTTCCATTGAAGCACACGGACGCGCGCCGTCCTGGATCGCGACGATTTCGGCTGTCGGCGACAAGGCCGCCAAGCCATTCCAGACCGAGTCCTGGCGTTCCGGGCCACCACTGGCGAGCCGGAATTCTTTTCGGAAAGCGAATTGCCGCGCCAGATCGCCGAAGACGGTCTGCATCCCGTCGCGGACGACGAGGACGATTTCATTGATGTCGGGAGATTCGTCGAAAATGCGCCAGGTATGGGCGACGAGCGGTCGGCCGGCGAGTTCGAGGAAAAGTTTGTCGCGCTCCGGCCCCATGCGCGTGCCTTTGCCAGCGGCGACGATGAGGGCGGAAGTCATGCGCGGTTTTGGAGGAGCGCCTTCCGTGGCGGCGGCTCGAGCGCAGTCGTCATGGGGACCGCGCCGCGCCGAGGGCCAGCGCTCCCCGGATGAGCAAATGTGGCGCCGAGATTCACGACCGCAGTGTAGGGGTCGATCCGCGAGCGACAAAGTTCAATCTGCCTTATTCTCCGCGCCAGGCGGTGAGCCGGCGCTCGAGTTGATCGCGGTTCGAGTGCTCCGGGGCCATGGCGGGCAGGTCCGCCGCCAGTTGCTCCCAGCGGGGTATTTCGCCCCAGGCGGTCACGGAGAAGACCTCGAAGGCGCGCGTGGATCGGATGCCCAGTTCACGATTTTTTCGGTCGAACCGCTGGCGCAGTGTCTTGGCCCAATCGGCGGGTGACCGCGGGGGTTGGAGGTTGTGGCGGCCAACCCACGGCAACCACTCGGTGATTTGTGATTGGTGGCACCAGGACATTTCGCAAATGCTGGCAAAGGCCGCCTCGACATCCACCGCCAGATCATACGAGTTGGCGCCGAACATGTAGCCGTCGTACACGTTCAGGATCACGGGCACCTTGCAGGGCGTGGAGCGCGTTTCGTCGGCGGGATATTCGGGGGTGAAGGCATGCGGCACGTTGATCATGTAAGCCACCTGGCGCACGGCCTGGGCGACGGCGACATGATCGACGTGGATACCGGCCAACGGACCGCTGGGAACCGGCGGGCAAAAGAGGTAATCCGGCTCGAAGTCGCGGATGGCCTTCCAGAGTGCGGCCAGGAGCGGCGGGGTGATTTGGAGGCAGGCCTCGCGCGGCATCGAACCGTCCGGCAGGCGCAGCGCCTCGAATTCGTAGCCGCCGATGCGTGCCGAGGCCTCCTGCTCCAGCAGGCGCATCCGGCCGGTCTCCTCGCGGGTGCGAAAATGGTGTCCGCCCCGGCCGTCGGTGCAAACGATGACGCGCGCGCGGAGGTCCCGGCCGAGTTTGCGCCGCCATAATTCGAAGGTGCCGGCGGCGACGAATTCAAAGTCGTCAAAGTGGGCGTGGAGGCAGAGGATTTTCATGCCGTGTGTCCAACCCAGCGGGGCGTCGCCTCAGGCCGGATGAACCACGAATGGACACGAATCGACACAAATTCAAAACCGTGGGTTCGAGTTTCTCCGAGC
>JAGWYX010000178.1 GCA_018969165.1 Verrucomicrobiota bacterium | reverse complement strand
ACGACGGGCATCGTGTCGCTTATGTCTTTCGCCGCTAAGGCGGCACCGACCCCGTTGCGAGTCTGCTGCGAGTCTGCTGTCGCCTGGACAAGTACGGTTTCGGCAATGAGTTGTGGAGAATCTGGGCCATTTTTCGGGCCTTACAGCCGGTTTTTAGGCCTGTTTTTGCCTCCTAAGCGTCCGGATATCGCCGGGGCAGAGGGCTCAGACCGTGCGTAAGGTGGAAGGGCGTGGCTGTTCGAGGCTCCGGCTCGTGCGTAACAGCCAAAAAACGAGGGCAAAAATCGCCTGCAAGGCCAAATTCAAAGCCGATTCTTTGTCGAATCGACTCTAAATCAAGCAGATGCTTCGGCGACAGCAACCGTCTTTGAAGTTTCAGGGTCCCGGGGACCTGGGGTGGGGTTCCTTGGCCACACAGATGGGCAGGTTCCGTTCCTCCGGGACCATCCACGGGTGGTCAAAATATCGCGCCAACTCCACGACTCGAAAGTAGGAACGCAATTCTTCGGGCGAGTATCCGACGGCGATGACTGGACCGTGGAGGCGTCCCGTGGGGAGCGGCCAGAGTAGGGAGTGGTCAAGTTCCACGATGGGTTGGACCAAGCCAATACGTGGCCCGAAGAACTCCAACGCTCCGGCCTCACCATAATTGCGAGCCAGGAGCACGGCTTGCCCTTGCTGGTCCAGCGGCAGCTTTCGCCATGTCTCGGCGACCGCTCCCGTCAGATCCTCCCACCCGAGCATATCCGCGTAATCTTGGGGTAACGCTAGCACGACCCCTCGGTTGGAGGTCACGGCATCCTTGAGGCCGCTGCCGCCGGCAAATCTCGCCATCTGCGACGGCGGTAGGATCGGCAATCCGAATGGCATAGCCACGGCGTCAAAGCTCAAGATCAAGATCGTCAGGCTCAATCGCACCGCCCGACGCCAATTGTGGGCGAGAGAATCAGTCGTCGCCGTCCCCGCCGCCAGTAGCATGGGATAGATGGGACCGATGTAATAGGCCTTGCCGTGAAGCCCAAGCAACACGAGGAAGGTCACCAAGCACGTCCAGCCCACCGTGCGGTAAGGGCGCATGGATTTGCCCATCAGCAAACCGATTAATCCCAGCACTGCCAGCAAAAATGCCGGACCGAGCATCTCCACCTGGCCGCGCAGAAAGCCCCCGACCGTTACGCGGTACAATTGCTGAGCTTGGAGATCATGCATATCGCGGATGACGGGAAACCCGAGCCTGAACTGGCCAACGAGGGTCGCGCTGCCGATCACCGCGGCGGTGAGCAGGGCCAACCAGGGCCATCGGCTCGCCAAGCTCGCGCGCTGAGGCGAGATCACCAGCGCGACCCCCACACCCACCGCAAAGAAGCCGATGCTAAATTTCGTCAACAGCCCCAGCCCACCGGCTAACCCCAGGAGCCACCATCCAGAGCCGTTGCGGCGTTGTCCGAGCCTGATCAAGGCCAGGAATCCCAGTGTCCAACAGAGTTGGTCCAGGACGACCGGTTGGCAGAGGGCAGCGGTATGGAGGAAGAGCGGTCCCAGGCACACGGCCAACATGGCCAGCGCCTGGGCTGCACGGCCGCCACCCAACTCACGGGCGATCAAGCCGGTGAGCGCCGTGAGCAGTGCCCCAGCGAGCGCCGGGAATAAACGAACGGCGAACAACGTGTCGCCGAAGATGCCCCGGGCCGCCCACGTCAGCACCGCGATGGCTGGCGGGAAGCCCATGCGCCAAAGCTGCAAATGCTTTCCCATCGCCAGATAAAGCAATTCATCCCGGTGGATGCCGTAGGGCGTGATGGCCAGGGTCACCAGGTGGATGGCCAAGCTCAGGAGTGCGAAGACCGTGATTAAGCCTAACCCGGCCAGCGGAGGCGGGGTGCCGGTACCCGCTTCGGGTGCGGCGAGCCTGGGTGGAATGGGGGCGTCGTCGGGCATGCTGGCGAGCGGAGTGGCCCGAGGGCCTTCCGCCATTCACTGAAAAATCGCAATGGTGATTGGGGCTTTCACCGCCAAGGCCGATACCTAGCGAGGCGCGCCTCAGACCTCAAGTCACCTTTGTCATGCCTATTCGATCGTTCTTTTCCATCGCCCGTTCTCTCTGCGCGCCTCGCTTATAGAGTCCTTGCGGCGGGAAGGGCGGGCAGCGAAAGAAACGTCAAAACTCGACCTGATGACAGCAAGTTTCAAGATTCAAGGACTCTAGCGACCTTTAGCAGCGTCGCGCTTGGTCAGGATTCTCCGACCCGCAGTACGGAGGATAGACGAACTGGGTGGCGGGCTAAAGGATATTCGGCGGTCGGATGTAGCTCGGCTATCGGCTGCTGGCCATTTCCCGTTCCGTTGGTGGAAAGGGCCGGACAGTGGTCTTGCGACACGGCGTCGGGCGAGGAAGAAATCCTCGACCGCCGCATCGGCATGGATGAGTTGGGCGCGATGCGCGTGTGTCGGGCGTACGTGGAAGCTCAGCGGGAAAATGCGAGCAAAGCTCGTAACGGTGACGGCGTACTGGAGTATGGCCTCCAATCGCGTTGACCTTCGCTTCGGCTTAATGATAGCTTGGCCGACATGACAAACCTGCTTAACCTTTCATCCCACGACCTGAAACAAGCGATCACGCTCAAAGAACGGCTCGAACGCCTGCAGGCCCGACTGAGCGACCTGCTGGGCGGCGCCGATACGCAAGCGGGGCCTCGAACCGGTAAACAACGCGGAATCAGCGCTGCCGGGCGGGCGCGGATCGCAGCAGCCGCGCGGGCACGTTGGGCCCGGCTCCGCAAGGTCAAAGGGGCGGAGCGACCGTCCAACGGACGACGGCAGGTGAGCGCGGCGGAACGAGCGAGACGGTCAGCGCGGGCCAAGGCGCGCTGGGCGGCGATCAAGAGGGCGGGGGGCAATCGACTCTAATTGGATTGCCGCCCTTGGGTCGCGCCAGCCATGAGGCCTCGATTTCCTCGAGGCGCCGGCCCTTGGTTTCGGGGAGCAGTGCCAGCACGAACGCGAAGGCGGCCAGGCTGCAGACGGCGTAGAACCAGAAGGTCTTGGCGGGGCCGATCGCGGGGTTGTCGTTGAGCATGGGGAAGGTTTGCGCCACGAGGTAGCATGTGCTCCAGATGATAAAAGTGGCGACGGACATGGCCCGGCCGCGGATGCGCGTCGGGAAGATTTCCGAGCAGAGGACCCAGGAGATTGGTCCCAGCGCCATGGCGAACGCGGCGATGAAGCCGAGAATGGCCACCAACAAGGGCAGCCCGTTCGCGCCGACGGCGAACATCCAGCCGATGGCGCTTAAGGCCACGACCTGGACCGCCAGGCCAACCAGCAGCAAGGGCCGGCGCCCAGCGCGGTCCACCAGGGTAATCGCGACGAAGGTGAAGGCCAGGTTCACGATTCCGACGATGACGGAGGACTCGAACGAGCCCTTAACACCCACGCCGGCGGAGGCGAAGATCTTGGTGGAATAATACATGATGGCATTGATGCCGCTGAACTGGGAGAAGGCCATCAATGCCACGGCGATGAGCAATGGCCGGCGAAAGCGCGCGTGAAACAGCTCGACGAATCGGCCTTCCTCCTGGCCGAGGACTTCGCGGATGGCGGAGATTTCGTTCGCGGCGTGCACCGGCCCGCCGACGGCTTGGAGGATGCGCCGCGCCTCGGTCTGGCCACCGGCCTGGACCAGCCAGCGCGGGCTTTCCGGGGCGAAAAAGAGCAGGGCGAGCAAAAGACCGGCGGGGGCGACCTCGGCGCCGAGCATCCAGCGCCAGCCGGTGGCGGCGTTCCAGGCTTCGTCGCCGAGGCCCTGGATGGTGGCGTTGATGAAGAGGGTGACGAAGATGCCGATGACGATGCCGAGTTGGAACAGCGAGCCCAGCCGGCCGCGCCGGGCGGCAGGGGCCAGTTCGGCGATGTAGATCGGGCAGACCATCGAGGAGGTGCCGATCCCTAATCCGCTGAGGAACCGTGCGGCCAGGAACCCGGTGAACGTTCGCGGCACGGCGGACAGCAGTCCGGACGCGGCATAGAGCACGGCGCACAGGAAGAGCACTTTGCGACGGCCGAAGCGGTCGCTCAGGAAGCCGGCCATCATCGCCCCGGGGATGCAACCCAGGATGGCGCTGGCGCCGGCAAGCCCCTCCTGAACCGGGTCCAGGGCAAAGTGCAGTTTCAGGTATTGGTTGGCGCCGTTGATGACGGCGGTGTCGTAGCCGAAGAGAAATCCACCGGTGGCGGCGACGAGGGTGACGAGGGCCAGGACATGGGTGGGTTGCGGCGCGGACGTTGAGGTCATGGGCAGTCTCCCGGATTCCTCGAAGGCGCAGCGGGACCATGGACCGGGGTGGGTGAGAGCCGGCGCGATCGCGTCGTGGACTGCGGCAGTCCTCTGCCGCTTTGCCTCGAGCCCAACCATGCCCGAAAGCGCCAGGGGACTGGCGCAGTCCAAGACCTGGCGGTCGTTCTGGAGGTTCGTCGAGAGCCACCATCCGCGATCACGCAGGCGTTGGGACCAGCGCACGAGCCGGCCGTTGGTAGTCCCGCCTTCAGGCGGTTTGACGCGCCTGCGGGTTGAGACAACCCGCGCTCCACCGCGGGGTTGATGGGCGGGTGGCGCATGCGGGGTTCCGGTGTCATTGCCAACGCGGGAGCAGCTTAAAACTCGGCGCGCAGGGTGACCACGCCGTATCCGGGAACGGTGACCTGGTTGCCGATTTGCCGGCAGGGCCGCTCGCTGGTGTCGCTCAAGAACAGCGCCCGGGGTCGGTGCTCGCCCCAATCGAGCCGGGCCGAGCGATTGTGGCCGGACGCGCCGAACAACCGCACGATCAGCGCGCGGCCGTCATCGCTGGGCTTGAGGGTGATAACGGTGACATCGGGCGGACTCACGCGCAGGAATGGAATGCGCGCGGGTTGCGGGCCGCGGGCGCAGACCGGGAGCAGGGGAAAGCTGAATGCCGTGGCGAAGCGGGTCGCCTCGGCCGGGTCGGAGTGCCGGTGCGGACGCAGGATAAAGCGGAACACGACGCGGCCTTCCTGGTAGGCGCGGTAATTGGTGCCCCAATGATTGTTCATGGCCCAGGAATAGATCTTCTGCGTGGGCCCGACGTGTTGGCGCCAGACCTCCGGATTGGTCTGCGAGTTGAGCAGGCGGGCGGTGAGGTCGCCGATCTCGACCAGGGGCGCGTCCAGGGTGACCCAGGTGACGCCTTGTTGGCGGTTGGAGACGTCGGCCCAGCGCCCTACCACAAACCAGTTTTTGCAGGCGCTGGGGATTTGGTCCAGTTCCGGCCGCATGACGGCCAGGGGGGTGTCCAGCCGAATCTGGCCGCCGGGCACGGCGAAGGGGAAGGCGAAGTTGACGCTTTCCTTGCCGTCGTTGGCATAATAGTTGGTCGCCTCGAGCCGCTGCTTGTCCACGGTGTCGATTAATTCCACATAGTCGCGACCCGCCACCACGCGGACTTCGCGCCCGAGCTGATTGCAGCCGGGCGCGGCGGACTGAATGATGAGCGAGGCGACGAGCGGGCCGGGTTCGCCGAGGCGGATGTTGACCGGGCCATTGTGCTGGAGGTCCTGGAGCTGGTCGCCGAGCAGGTACAAGTAATCGTTGAGGCCCTCGCCTTCACGAGTATCGACGAAATTACCGCGAAGTCCCCGGGCGGTGAGTTCGACGATGCCGCCGGTTTTTGCGTCCACGGCTGCGCGCACCGTGCCGCTATCGACCGCGCCGCCAAACGGCGTAGGCCGGGTCTGGCTAAACGCAGGGTCCGCGGTGGCGCGGGTCTCGACCCAGGGTGTGCCGGCGGCGACGGTGTAGCGGCGGGCCGCGAAAGGCGGGACGTCGCGGGCCAGGAAGGCGAGTTGGCCGGAGGTCAACCGCTGCGAAGGCACCGGTTGGCCGTGGTCATCCACGACGCGGTCGCCGGCTCCGGAGAGTTCGGGGTTGAGACTGACCAGGTCCGTGCGCGGCCAGGAGAGGGTGTTCCAAATATCGACAGCCTGAGAGTGGGCGGCGATGGTCTGGCTGGATCCGCGGCTGAGCGCGTCGGCGAGCAGCTTGCGGGATTGGCGATCGGCGTTCTCGACGTAGCCGCGTTTGATGGCCCATTGGTCGAGCGTGAGCGGATTGTCCGGTTGG
The DNA here is from genome assembly GCA_018969165.1 of Verrucomicrobiota bacterium. Taxonomy (GTDB): domain Bacteria; phylum Verrucomicrobiota; class Verrucomicrobiia; order Limisphaerales; family JAGWYX01; genus JAGWYX01. Next base: position 1,138 of record JAGWYX010000178.1, on the reverse strand, counting down.
CTGATGCTGCACCAGGCGCCCCAGGTGTGTTCGGAATAGAGCAACACGTCTTTCCAGGCCGCGTCGAATGCCGGGGCCGGATAGGACTGAGGATCGAACATCGCGAACACGGACTCGGCCTGGGAGAGGCGATCGGCGTTGGCGCGGTTCAGCGCGGTTTCCCGGGCCGAGGAGCCGGCGCCGTCCTCCCAGTAAGGAGTCCAGTCCCCGCGGACCACCGGCAACTGGCGGCCATAGCGCTGGTCGAATTCGTGGAAGGCGCGGCTGGTGCTGGCGATGATGAAGTGCGGCCAGACGTACTGGGTGTTCCAGTCCCGGACGTAGTCGCAGATGGCCGGGTCGGGCACGGCATTGTCCCCGTGGCCGCTCCAGCGGAAATAGGCGAGGTCGTAGGGATAGTCGTGTTGGTCCAAGTGCGCGAAGAAATCGTCGATGAGCCTGGGCGAGAGTCGGCCGTAGCGGTGCGACAGGGCGTAGCCCCAGAAGGGAATCCAGGTGAGGACGCGGCTGTGGCCGTCGGGGCCGATCCACCAGAACGGTTTGTTCTCCCAATCGCGCATGATGCTGCCGATACGATCAAAATAATTGGGGGCGGCGGAGAAGTATTTGATGCCGGCCTGCGCCAGGGCGGTGACGGTGCCCCAGGTATAGCCGGGCACGTCCGAGATCATCGCCGCGTCGATGCGGACACCGGTTTGCCGTTCAATTTGGGTCGCAAAGCGGAACAGGCGGATCAGTTCCTCCGGCCGGCACAGGCCGGTCAGCTCATTGAGGTACATACCGTTGAGGGCGACCTGGCCGCGTTTGACGGCGTCGAAGAACTCGGCTCGTTGCGACGCATCCAGCCGGTGCAGGTAGAGGTCAGCCGCCCAGAGGACCTCGACGTTCCAGACAAAGCGCGCCCCCTCCGGGTAATCGGCCGTGCGCCGGGCGGCGGCGATCCCGTCCAGGAGGTTCTGCACCTGCTTTTGCTGGATCGCCGTCTGGATTTGCGTGTAGCCGATGTCGGTGTGGGAATGGGGCAGGAGGTAGATGGTCAAATGCCGAACCGGTTTCAAAACGACTTCGCCGGAGGCCACGGTCGCGCCGTCCACCTCGACGACCACGGCGCGTCGGGTTTCGGCGCGCACTTCGGGGA
>JAGWYX010000177.1 GCA_018969165.1 Verrucomicrobiota bacterium | reverse complement strand
TTACCTCACGCACTCGTTCTTCCCGTTCGTCAATTATGATCCCGACGGGAGCCTGGGCCTGATCACCGAGACGATGAACGTCTCAATGACGACGCGGCAAATCCTGATTGCGGCCAAAGGGACCATCAACAGCACCAACGTGCCTTCCGGTGGACCCAATACCCAGGGTGAAACCACCCTCTACACCGTCATCAGCCATCCGGATCCGCAGCCGACGCCGGGCAGCCAACTGTCGATCACGGGCATCAGTGTGAGCGGCACCCGCCTCACGCTCAGTTGGGCGGGCGGCTCCTCGCCGTTCCAGGTGCAAAGCACCGCCAGCCTGTCGAACCCGACCTGGCAGACCGTCCTCAACGTCACCAACCAGCAATCCGCCACTGTCACCGCCACTGGCTCCACCGCCTTCTACCGCGTGCAGGGGCACTGACCGCGGACGGCTCGCAATCCCGGGAGCGGGATGGGATGTTTCAACCCGTCCCGCCTCGGGGTGTAGCCACAGGTTTGAACCTGCGGCTCCTTCGCTGCCTGCGTGTTCCTCCTCAAGGAATCCATGAGCGAGGCGCGCAGAGGGAACGGACGATGGCAAAGGAGAATCGAATGTGCATGGCAAAGGCGAGATGGGGTCTGAGGCGATGCCTCGCTAGATCTGGAAATCCACCTTCGCCGCGGCGCGCTTGGGCTTTTCCTTCACGCTCACCTTGACCTCTTCGCAGACGACGAGCGAGTGCGGGGGAACGCTCTGCATCAGGAACACGTTCGCGCCGATGGTGCTGCCCTCGCCGATCACCGTCTCGCCGCCGACGATGGTGGCGTTGGCATAAATGGTCACGTTATCCTCGACGGTCGGGTGCCGTTTCAGTCCCCGCAACTGTTGTCCGCCGGCCAGCGAGCGGGCGACCAGGCCGACGCCTTGGTACATCTTCACGTGGTGGCCGAGTTCGGCGGTCTCGCCGACGACGGTGCCGGTGCAATGATCGACGAAGAAGTGAGTGCCGATCTGCGCGCCGGGGTGCAGGTCCATGCCGGTGCGGCCATGCGCCCACTCGGTCATGATGCGCGGGATCAGGGCGATTTGGTTCAGGTAAAGCTCGTGCGCCAGGCGCTGCACGGCGATCGTCTCCACGAAGGGATAGGCGACGATCACCTCTTCCTTGCTCAGGGCGGCGGGATCGCCCTGGTAGGCGGCCTCGACATCGGTCTGGAGCAACTCGCGCACGCGTGGCAGTTTGCCAAGAAAATCGTGCGTCAACTCCTGCGCCGCAGCGCGCAAATCCTTGTTCGCCAGGTAGGGCGGCGGATCGTATTCCAGGCTCTTGTAGATTTCATCTTCGAGCCGGCCCAGGACCGCGTCCATCAAATTGGCGGTCTCGACCTTCAGCTCCGAAGTCTGGATCGGCTGCTCGTCGAAGAAGCCGGGGAACAGCAGCCGCAGCAGGTCCACGGTGATCTGCGCGATGCCGCGCTTGGATGGCAGGTTGACGCCATCCAGGTGGTTGATGCCGCCGGCTCGGGCGTACGACGCCAGGAGTTGGTCGGTCAGCTTGGTTACCGTGATTTTCACCTCCCGGAGTATTCCGCACCCCGGCGGCAAACGCAAGCCAAGCGGGGCAGTGTCCTAATTTCGGAGCGCGGCTCTATGAGCCGCAGCCCAGCAGCTTCAAAATCAAGCCGCTCCGAGTCACAGACTCGCGCTCCAACCGCAAATTCGGACACTGCCCCAAGCGGGCGCAGTCTGAAATGGTGACCATCCGGCCAACGCCGACGTTGCTGCGCCTCCTGGCGCCGGCACGGACGCCTCCGTAAAACGCGGGCCAAAGGCCGCGGCTACGTGCAGTCGCGGGCTTTAGCCTGCGTTCGCGGTGGCGGCACGAAAGAGGAGTTGGAACGAAGGCGCTTCCTCTCCCGCCCGGCGGGCACCCGCTCCTCCGCTGGCAGCGGAAGCGACGGACGAGGAAAAGAGGCGCCCCTTTGCCGCAGAGGATCGCGCGAACCGGCCGTGGCCTCAGGACAACACTGCGCGGTAAAAGCGTCGCGGGTAATTCGTCGCCTCCGGATCGACAAAGCTGAGCCACGGGCTCGAAATCCCGTGCACCGGTGCGCCGGACCGCCGGCGGTTAACGAACCTGATTGACCGCCCCCGTGTCGCTGACCTCGATCTCCCGGGCCTGGGGGGAAATCGCGGAGGTCGTGATCTTGCCTCCCGGCCAACGCACCGAGATTCCCGTGACCGGCTTCGGCAGGCTCATGACCTGGATCAGGCTGTCTTCGGACCAGTAACCGCTCCCGGCATGAAGCTCGCGGGCCGGTCCGGTCGCTTCGCCAAAACGCAGGCGAATGACGGCTCCCACGCCGTGGGGGTTGCCGGGCGGGCCTTTCAGACGCACGCGCAGCCCCGGTTTGGCGCCGACGTTGTGATAAAGCCTGGTGGCGGCGCCGTTCTGGGTCACCACCAGGTCCACTCGACCGTCCCCGTCGTAATCGCACAGGGCGGCGCCGCGTTGCTCGCCATAGACCTGGATGCCGCTGGCCTGGCCCGGGACCGGCTGCAGGCCGCCGTGGCCGTCACCGCGCAGCCAAAGGCCGCGCCCGGCGTCGTTGCGTGGAGTCCACGGCTGGGTCGAAAAGAAGTTCTGGCTCAGGAACACGTCCTCGTTGCCGTCGCCGTCGAAGTCGCCGACATTCACGGCGAAGGCCGGTGCAAACTGCGCCTGGGCGGGCAACGGCACCGCTTCGAAGTGATCGCCACGATTGAGGAAGACCATCGAGGCGAACGTGGTGGCTTGGAGACGGCGCGCCTGATCGAGGCGGTCGCCCAGCACCTCGCCCACGCTGGCCTGGGCGAACGCCGCGTAAGTCGCGAACCGCTCGCGCAGGAACGGGAGGACCGACGCGACCGTCTCGAAGTCCCGATCGAGCACTTCCTGGTGCAGTTCCGGGTCATACACCGCCTCGAGGACATCGACGTCGCCGCCGCCGCGGATGTCGCCGTAATAAATCCGGCGTGGATGCTCGAGGTTCGCGCGGTATTTGCTGTTCAGCCCCCAGTTGGACGCGATGATGTCCATCCGCCCGTCGCCGTCCAGATCGCCGGTCGTCACGCCGTTCCAAAAACCGGTCAGGTCGTGGAGCGTCAAACGTTGAGCACCGAACGTCTGGCCGTGCACCGGGGGATTCCATTCGACGAATTGGCCGTGGACATTGCGGAAGATGCGGATCGGCCCCCACTCGCACGCCAGGATCAGCTCGGGGAAACCGTCGCCGTCCAGATCGCTGAAGACGGCGCCGCTGACCAAGCCGACGTTGGCGAAGGTGGCGAGGTTTGCCGTATCCAGTTTGAACTGGTCCTGATCGGCGCGAAACAGGAACGACGAGGCGGCTTCGGGATATCGGCCGGGGACCACGCGCCCGCCAACAAATAAGTCCAGGTGCCCGGTCCCGGTCACGTCGGCCATCGCCAGCGGGCCGGTGCTGGAGCGTTGTCCAGGGAAGTTGTCGTGGATCACCCCTTGGGCCGGGTCGTACACCCGCACCATCGAGCCGGCGGCCTGGCCGTCCTCGTAGTTCGCGGAGCCAACCAGCAATTGGGCCGGGCCCGTGGAGGGTGTCCAGCCGAGGAGCGTGGTGGTGTCCCGGGCGACCGGTTGGATGTTCAGCGGCGAGGAAAGCTGGCGGAATCCGCCGTGACCGTCATTGTGAAATATCGCCACCGGGCCGCCCTGGCCGGAGCCGATGACAAGGTCATCCCAGCCATCGCCGTCCAGATCGTACCAGGCGACGCCGGGGCCCAACTGGCTGAGTTGGTTGGGCAGCAGCGGTTGGCGCTCGAAATCATTGAACGGCGCGTCAACGTGGGTGTGCCGGAGCTGATCGCTGACATCGACGAAGCAGGGTTTCGGCGCGGGCGCGGGTGGGGGCGGGGGCGCTTCGGCCCCGGTTTCGTCGATTTCATACAGCCAATTTGGCCGGGCGTTCGTGACCACGCTGTGCCGGCCGCTGCGCCAGGCCACGTCGATTCGCAATCGGTTGGTCACGCCCCCGGCGGCGAACACGCGCATCGGATCGTCGCCGGACAAATAGCGGCCGCCGCAGATCACTTCCTGGCTCTGGGGCACCGGTCCGCCCGTGACCGTGATTCTGGCGCCGATGCCCTGCGTGTTTGGGGCGCGGCCGCGGAGCCGGACGGCCAGGCGCGGCGCGCCGGTGTTGTTGCGGAAGATGGCGGCCGGAGCGTTGAGATTATTGACGATCACGTCGAGGTCGCCGTCGTTGTCCAGGTCCGCCAGCGCGGTCCCTTGGGAGATGCCGTCGAGGTCAAAACCCCAGGCGTGGCTCACCTCCTCGAAGGTCCGGTCCCCGCGGTTACGGAAGGCCAGGTTCGGGGTCGCGAATCTCGGCACGCTCTGCATGAGCCGGAACATGTCGGCGCCGGTGACCACCTGGCCGCGCTCGGCCGCCTCGATGCGGCGCTGGGCGTCCATGTTCTGGAAGTCGCGCAGTTGCCCATTGACGATGAGGATGTCCTCGTAACCGTCCAGATCGACATCGAGAAAGATCGGCGCCCAGGACCACTCGGAGGCCTCGACGCCGGCGTAATAGGCGACCTCCGCGAACGTGCCGTCGCCGCGATTCCACTGGAGGGTGTTCTGGCTGACCTGCGGCCGGTCATCGAACAGGCCCGGTTGGCGGAAGAAGGGGTGCATCCCTGCCAACTGGACCTGGCGATTGCGGTGCTGGCGACTCAACATGTCGGCCACCATGAAATCCACGTGGCCGTCCCGGTCGAGGTCGCCGAAATCGACGCCCATCGAAAAGGCGCTGGTGTGCCGCACCGCCAGCGGGGCGATCGCCTGGAATTGGCCGCGGCCATTGTTGATCCAAATCCGGTCCGGGCTGAACAGATCGTTGCACACGTAAAGATCCGGCGCGCCATCCCCGTTCAGGTCGTGGAACTGGGCGCTCAGCCCCCAGTCCCGCGGTGGCTCGCGCAGCGGACGACCGTCTTCATCCAGAAACTGCCCGCCGGTGAACGAAACCGGTGTGAATCGGCCATGACCGTCATTGAGGTAGAGCACATCCACTTCGCCCAGCTCGAGGACGTCGCGCGCCGGCCCGACCACGAACCGGTTGGTGAGCGCGGGACTGGTGGTGGGCTGGCCATTGACGGCCGCGACGACGGGGACCCCGCCCACATACTGGAGACTGAATTGCGTGCGTGGCTGGTCCATAATCGTGGTCGGCCGATAGTTGACCTGGTAAAGGTCCAACGTGCCGTTGCCATCGACATCCGCCAACGCCATTCCCATCCCACCGGTTCGGGACCGGACCCCGGCCCGGTCGGTGATTTCGGTGAAATGACCTTTGCCGTCATTCTCAAAAATCCGCAGGCCGCCACCGAGCGAGGTGACCAGCAAATCCAGGTCGCCATCCCCGTCGATGTCCGCAAACACCGCCCCCGTCGAGTTGGGAATGGGTACGGCCAGCCCGCTGGCGGCGGTGACGTCTTCAAACTTCCAGTGGCCGAGGTTGCGGTAAAGGACGTTGGTACCTTGCAGACTGCAGAAGTAGAGATCACACCGGCCGTCGCCATCAACGTCGCCGGCGGCGACACCGGAGCCGCTCAGCAAGATGCGGTTGGTCACCGAGCGTTCTTCCGGCAGGTAATTGCCAAAGGTGATGCCGGTGGCGGCCGGCTCGAGCCGGGTGAAGCCGGTCTTGCCCGCGGCGGGCACAGTCAGCGCCTGGGCCCGGTAACCGGGGCCGGTCTGCCATTCGGCCGCGGCCGATTGGCCAGCAACGATCCCCGTGCCGAGCAATGCCAGCCACACAGCCCGGAGGCCAAAACGCACTCGCCGCTCTGCCTGGCCGGCGCAGACCGGAACCGAGCTTTGCCCGTGGTTCATGGGCGGGAGAAATGCCCAAGGCAATACCGCCGGTGTTTTCGCAAAGCTCGAGCTATCTTCCCTTCCGTCGGCTGGCCGCCCTGTTGGCGACCGGCTTCGCTTCGGCCTTCGTTGCGGCAGGTTTTGAAGGTGCCGCTGCGGGCTCGTTCCATCCGTGTGCCTGGCGAACCGCGATCATCGCCGCCAGGATGTCGTTCCAGGTTTGCTGGTTCAGCATGACCGCGTTCGGGAACATGCAACCGTCCCAGCAGATGTGGCGGGTTGCTCGGGTCAGGTTGCCGTTGTCGTCACGCAACCAGAAGCCCGCGTGATGGGCAATGTCGAGCTTGCCATTGGGATCGGTGGCCAGGCAGTGGTGCCCGGTCTTCTCGTGAGTGCCGGTGCCGTGGACCGTCGCATCGTTCTGCGCGACGTGGAAATCGATCGTCCAGGGACGCAATGCCGCCGTCAGTGTGGTCAGGGCCTCATCGAGCCGGTGGCGGTCCTGCCAATCGAAATTGGTAGGCAGGATGGCATGCTCGGGAGCGTTGTAGCCCATGATGTAGAGCAGCGTATGCGCCATGTCCGCCTGGAATCCGAGGGTCTTGGGACGGTCCACCAATTCGAGCAGCCTGACCATTTCCCGCCAACTGTGCAGGCCGCCCCAGCAAATCTCGCCTTCCGCCGCCAGGCGTTCGCCAAGACCCTCGGCCACGTTGCAGGCCTCGCGAAACGTCTCGGCAATCCGCCGGGTGTTGCCCGCCGGGTCCCTGTCCCAATCGGTCACGCTGCACGCGGAATCGATCCGCACGATGCCATGCGGCCGCAGGCCGAGTTGCCGAAATCGAGCGGCGATTCGGCAGCCCTTGCGCACCTGCGCGACGAATTTCTTCCGGTCTTCCGGCCCGCCCATCGCCGAGCCGCCCCCCGTGGGCGGCCAGATCGGGGCGACGACCGAGCCGACCACGAAGCCTTTGGCGCGAATCTTGTCGGCGATCCGTTTCAGGTCGTCGTCACTCGAATCGATGTTGATGTGGGGATCGAACAGGAAGATATCCACGCCGTCAAATTTGACCCCGTTAACCTCGGCCTTGGCCGTCAGGTCCAGCATGGTGTCCAGGTCTATGCACGGTTCGGCCCCGGGGCTGCCCTTGCCGACCAGGCCGGGCCACATGGCGTTGTGAAGCTTGGGATATGGGTTTTGGCTCATGGCGATGTCCTCGGGCGAGAATCGGCACCCGCCCGGGCGGTGTCTCGCCAGGGTCGATTGTCCAGTACCGGGGCCGTCGCGAGACTACCGTTGTCAGATGGCGCGCGTCTCATAGATGTTCGCCAGCACCCTAACAAGGACACCTGCCCGATCAATGCCAAAGTAGCGGTCCGGAAACTTTTTGCGGTGTTGAATTTGGTTGCGGAACC
>JAGWYX010000176.1 GCA_018969165.1 Verrucomicrobiota bacterium | reverse complement strand
GGCTGGCCAATAGCCGGGACTGACCCCTTCCCGCGGTTCAGGGCGAGCCGGCCGGCACGAACAACGTCCGGTTGCTGGGGTCGTCGGGCCGGGGGTAATCGCGCCACAACCAGCGGAGCATCTCGGGCATGATGGCGCCGCCTTGCTTGTTCGAGTGGGTGCCCAGCCCCCAGCAGTAATTCACGTCGTAGCCCTTGGCCGTCAGGGCCTGGACCATCTTGAGGTTCTGCGCGTGCCAGTCCCACTGCGGATCGTAAGCGCCGTCGCGCCGGCGGCCGCGGTTGTCGTTCGCGCCGTCCTGGAGGTAGATCCGGATCGGCTTGCGCTCGGCGTTCCGGATCAGGTCGGGGTACACATGGCCGCCGCGGATGTTGGTGAAGCTGCCGATGGTGCTGATGACCTTGCGGAACTGGTCGGGCCGCTGCCAGGCGACGGTGAAGGCGCAGATGGCACCCGAGCTGGCCCCGGCCATCGCGCGGTCCTCCGGGTTCGGCGAAATATTGTATCGCGTCTGCAGGGCCGGGAGCAGCTCCTGGATAATCATTCGCGCGTAGTGGTCGTTGAGTTCGTTGTACTCGGTGGGCCGATTATTGACGCGGTCGCCCCATTCCCGGTCCGTGGATTCCTGCTGTTCGGGCGTGTGGCCGGGGTTGATAAACACGCCGATCGTGACGGGCATTTCGCGGCGGTAAATCAGGTTGTCGAAGACGCAGGGGATGCGGTAGCTGCCGGTGAGGCTGACGAAGGCGTGGCCGTCCTGAAAGATCATCAGGCACGCCGGTTTGGCCCTGTCGTATTGGGCCGGGACGTAAATCCAGTAATGGCGGGTGGTGTTCGGGAACACAGTGCTCGCCAGCGTCTCGGGCCCGATAATTTTTCCCTGGGGCACGCCTGAGTGCGGTTCGGAGTCCGGGCCCAGGTAATAGACGTCGTCGGTGGGGCCGGCGAGGACGGTCGAGCCGACGAGGACCACGCAGGCGACGGCGCAGGCGAGCGCCCGGGCGATTGGAGAGGTTGCCAGCGGTGGAGACAAAGCGGGTTGGGCTGGAAAGTGAATGGTATTCATGGTGCGTGGAGCGGTGGGTTGGATTTGGCCCCGCGGCTAGGAGCCGGGGGCGATGCCACTCGGTTTGCCTCCAGGATCCGCGGGGGCGTCGTCCTTCCATTTCTTGAGTGCAGGCGCTTTTTTGTCGATATCCTGCAGCAACTGCTGGCTGTCCTCGGAGCCGCGGATCACTTTCGGGCGCAGGAAGACCATCAGCTCGACATCCTGGACGGACTTGGTTTTCTTTTTGAAGGCCCAGCCGACGATGGGGATATCACCCAACAGCGGGACTTTGCGGATGGTATCGGTGGATTGTTTCTGGATGATCCCGCCGAGGACGAGGGTTTGGCCGTTTTTGGTGGTGACATCGGTTTTGAAGGCGCGGGTGTCGAGGGTGGGGGTATTGCTGACGGTGGTGCCGGGTTCGACGATTGAGGACTCGACGTGGATTTTGAGTTCGATGTCGCCTTTCTTGTTGATGTGAGGGGTGACTTCGAGGATGACGCCGACGTCCTGGTATTGGATGGAGGATTGGACGCCGCCGACGAAGCCGGAGGCCAACTGGCCATTAAGGGTGGGGACCTGCTGGCCGACGAAGAGGCGGGCCATGTCGTTGTCGGTGATGGTGATTTGCGGTTCGCCGAGGACGGAGGCATCGGTATGTTCGCGGAGGAACTGGACCAGAAAATCGACGTTCACGCTGCTATCGAGCAAGCCGGAGCGCAGGGAGCTGAGCAGGCTGGGGGCCGCCACGCCGGCGGCGGGGGAGACCAGGGTTTGGCCGCCGAAGCCGGATTGGTGGGTGCCGTTGACGCCGGCGAGGAACGAGTTGTCGTAATCCTGGGGGGTAAAGATTTGGCCGCCGTTGGGGGTCCACTGGGTGCCGATGCGTTCGAGCCGCTGGCTGGACACCTCGATGATGCGGGCGTCGATGACCACCTGGTCGGAGCGGGCATCCAGGCCCTCGACCAGTTTGAGGACCTGGGGCAGCAAGTGGACATTGGCGGAGACGAGCACGGCGTTGCCGCGTTCGTCCGGCACGACGCGGACGCGGCCGATGAGGTCGCTGACGGTCGGGGTGGTGGTCCGGCCGTCGGAGGAGCGGGCGGTGTCGGGCTGTCCGCCCAGCCAGGGGAAATAGCTTTCCTCGGCGGTTTCCTGCTGGAGGGCGAAGCCGAGTTGGGACATGCCGTTGGTGAGGTTGTTGACGGGCTGGGGCGCGGCGGGTTGGCCCTGCTGGTTGGGTGGGCGCAGTGGCGGCGAGCCATTCTTGGCGAACAGGACGTTGAGGCGATTGGCCACGACGCTGGCCTTGGCGAATCGCAAGGCCACTCGAAGCGTGCCCTCGCCGGCCTCGGACGGGACGTCCAGGTCCTTGATCACTTTTTCGACGGCCTCGAGGTATTCCTTGGAATTGGAGGTGATGATAATGGTGTTGGAGTAGGGCTCGCTGGTGATGCGGACCTTGCCGTAGAGACGGCCAACGTCGCGGTCGGGTGTTTCCGGGGAATAATCGTCGAAGAAGAAGTAGTTGCGCTGCTGGGTCTTTTTCAGGAACAGCTCGTTGAGGACGTCTTCGAGGTCGGCGGCGTTGACGTATTGCAAGCGGATGATTTTGGGCGCGAGGCTGGTGTCGCTGACCGGTTCGTCGAGGGTCTGGATCATCTTGGCGATGCCGTCCATGGCGGCAGGGGGGGCCTGGACGATGACGGTGTTGCGGCGGCGATCGGCCACGACGCTCATGCGTTTGCGGTTGGCGTTGCCGTAGGGCGAGAAGACGATGTAGCGGTAGGGCGAGGAGTTGTCCTGGTCCTGGGCCAGTTGCTGGAGCTGCTTGGCCACGTCCTCGGCGTCGGCGTTCTTGAGTGTGAAGGCTTGCATGATGCGTTCCTGCGCCTCCTCGGTATCGAGGGCCAGGACCAATTTCTGAATCGTCAGGAAGTTCGGTTCGCTGGACAGCACGATCAACGAATTGGAACGCCCGTCGGCGGTGATCTCGATCAGGTCCTTGAGGGATTTGCCGCTCATTTTTTGGTAGATGGGGCCGATCTCTTTGGCGAGGTCCTCGGCGGTGACGTTCTTGAGCGGAATGACGCGGACGCCGACTTCGTGGGGTTTCTCGGTATCCAGCAGGTTGAGCAGGCGCTGGACTTCGGGGAGCTTGGACTTAGGGGCGGCGACGACGAGGCGGTTGGCGGTTTTATCGGCCCAGAAATGGAGCTGTTGGGCGGCGCTGGCGCCGCCGGGGACGGGTTGGCCGGGGCGGCCGGGCATCGGCTGGCCGGGCATGGGCTGGCCCGGCATGGGCTGGCCGGGCATCGGCATGCCCGGCATGCCCGGCATCCCGGGCATCCCCGGCAGGCCGGCCGGGGCGGCCGAGGCGTTGAGGACCAGGCCCAGCAGCGTGGCCATTTCCTCGGCATCGGCGTGTTTGAGGTTATAGATCTCGATGACGGTATCGGAGGAGGAGGCGACATCCAGTTCGTCGATGAGTTTGCCGAGCAAGCGGATGTTCTCGGTGTAATCCGTCGCGATGAGTTTGTTGCCGCGATCGTCGGCTTCGATCGAGGCCTTGTCGGAGAGCACGCCACGCACCTTGTCCTTGAGTTCGCTCGCCGTGGCATGCTTGAGGTGGAAGACCTGGACCAGGCGCTGGCGGCCTTCGGGCAAGGGCGAACCCGGGCTTTCGATGAGTTCGGGGCCCAGCTTGGGTTCCTGGCCTTCGGGGACGATCAGGATGGATTTGCTGGATTCGATCGTGGTGAAGCCTTCGAGGGCCAGGGCGCGATAGACGAGGTTGACGGCCTCGCGCACGGTCAGTTTCTTGGAGCTGACGATGGTGAGTTGGCACTGGACCTTGGGGTGCTTGACGACGCTCTTGCCGGTGACGCGCGCCAGCCACTGGACCACGAGGTCGATGTTCGCGCCTTGGAAGCTCAACTGGATTTCGTTGGTCGGCGAGAGGTTTTCGAAATCGAGTTTGGCCAGAATGTCGGGACCCTGCGACGGCAGGTTGCCCATCGCCGGCGGAACGGACGCGTCGGCCGGGGCCGGTGAGGCCGGCTGGGCGCCCACCGCAATGGGTGCGGCCGCGGGGAGGGGCGTCGGGTTGGCGCCAATCGGCACGGGGCTCGGTCGGGCGTTTTGGGCAAGGCCCAGCACGGCACTGCCGCCAAGCAGGGCGGCGGCCAGGAGCGGCCACGCGCGGCGGACGTGCGGGGTGGATGGCGCGGGGGAAGGTCGAGGCGGTTGCACAGCGGATTCTCCTTTCATTTGGGTAAAAGTGTTTGGCTGCCGAAGCCCGAGAAGATGGTGAGTTCCTTTCTCTGTCCTTCGTATTCGACGACGACGCGGTTGGTGCCGATCTGGAGCAATTTGGCGCCGCCGAGTTGTTCGCCGACGCGGAGGAGGCCGGTCTGGCCAGTGGGGCCGCGGAGGAACACGTCTTCGCCGGCGATGCCAAGGAGGGCCATGGGTTGCGTCAGCGGGCGCGGGACGGGTCCGAAGATTTCGCTGTCTTTGATGCGGTCGATGCGCTGGCGGGTGGTGGCTGGCAAATCCGCGTCGGGATTGGCGAGGGCGGGGCGCGAGCCGGGGCCCGGGGTCCGGCCGTGTTGGGCGGAGTGGGCCGTGCGGTTGGACGGGTTGGTAGCAGAGGCGGCGGTGGCAGACGCGGTGGCGGCGGGCGGGGCTGCCGAGCGGGTGTTCGGTCTGGTGGACTTGGTTTCGGAGGGCGGCTCCCAGGCAGGCACGGTCGGGAGATTCAGGTGATTGAGTGGATCCGCCCGGAGGAGGATGCGGCCGCACTGGAGCAGCAGGATGGCGGCCAAGGCCAGGCAGAGGCCCTTGAGGGCGGGTTCGGCGCGTTCAAGCATTGCCGGCCTCCTCATTTTTCCAGGCATTAAAGTCCAGGATGATGACCGTGAGATTGACTTTGAGGAGGCCGGGCCGGGCCGGCTCGGCGCGCAGTTGCACCGTGTCGAGCACCAGGGGAAAGCCGAGGGTCTCGAGGCGGTGCAGGAAGGTCATGACGGCCGGGGTGGACCCGGAACCTTCGAGCTGCATCGAGGCCAGCTCGCGGGCGGAGGGACGCCCGGGCAACTCACGGATGGGGCCGAATTGAATGCCCCCGGAAGTGGCGACCCGCTGGATGGCGGCACTGGCCTGGGCGACGAGGGAGGACCTGGGCTGGCGCGCGGGGTCCAGGCGGAACTGTTCCATGAATTTCCGGGCCATGAGCGCCCTGGTTTCGTAGCGCTGGAGGTCGAGCTTGAGCTGTTGGGCCTGCTGGAGGAGCTGGTGGTAAGCCGCGCGGCCGGCTTCGAGCTGTCGCCAAGTGCGCCAACCGTAGAACAGGGCCAGGTAAAGGGCGAGGCCGATGGCGGCGGTGCGAACGGTGCGTTGTTCGCGTTCAGTGAGGTTGCTGGGCAGGAGGTTCATGGGCGGGGTTGGCCGGCGGCGCCGAGGGTTGGGGCGGCGCCGAAGCGGATGGGCGCGGGGCCACCGGCGGCGGGTTGGTCATCGCGTTGGTCGCCGGCCCCGTCGGCGGGGTCAGCGGCGCGAGTTCGCCGGCGGCGGCGGCGCGGGCCGGGAGGGGATTCCACTGAGCACTGATGCGGACGATTACTTTTTGTCGGTCAGGGGTGGGGGTTTGTTCTTCCGCGACGACGGAGGAAAAGAAGGGAGAGGCCGCCAATTTGGAGCGGAGTTCGACGACCTGCTGAGAGTCGCGCAAGGCGGCGCGGAGGGAGAGGTCGCCGCGGCGGGACATGGTGAGCGACTCGAGGCGGGTGCCGGGCGGGGCGGCGTTGGCGATAATCGCCATGGCGTCGAGGTAGGGCGGCTGATTGGCTTTGAGGTAATCGAAGAAGCTCAACTCGCGGTCGATCACGGAGAGGCGGTCACGGGCCGACCGGGCGGCGGCCAATTCCCGGGCCAAGCCGGGCTGGCGCGCCAGCGCCTCGAGGTAAGGGAGCGCGAGCGAGGCCAGGAGGAGCGACGCCGCCAACGCGACCCATTTCCATCGCATCGGTTGGGTGAGGGGCTCGGTCGCCTTCTCCTTGCGGAGCTGCAGGACCAGGGGCGGGTGGCCGCCATTCCGTTCGCAGGACTGCTGCAGACCGAGGATAGCTGCCGAACAACCGTCGCCCGGTGTGAGGGCGATCCGCTGGCATTCCACGCCGGCGCCGAGCGCCCGCGCAAGCCAGGCAGCGAATCCGCGGAGGCGGCTGGTTTTGCCGCACACGAAGAGCCTGGGGCCGCTCCAGCTCGCGCGGAGGCGGAGGGCCAGGCCCTGGAGTTCGGCCTGGATGGCGGTCTCGAGCTTGCGCGCGGCCGCGCCGTCGGCAGCGGACAATGGATCGAAACGGAGCTTGAGGTCTTCGGCCTCGTCGCGGCCGAGGCCCAGTCGGCTGGCGATGGCGCGGGTGAGGTCCTCGCCGCCCCAGGGAAAGACCCGAACGTTGCCGGGGACGCCGTGTTCGCAGGTAATCAGTTCAGAATCCCGGCGTCCGATGTCCAGGACGGCGTAGGAGCCGGCGGACGCCGGGCAGAGCGACTGCCGGGCCAGCGCGCCGAGGGTGAACACGGGTTGGAGGCCGCAACCGACGAGGAGTTGGGAATAATCCTCGAGGACTTCGCGTTTCACGGCGGCGACCAGCAGCGCCTGGGCCGGTGGGACAGGGGTTTGGGACGGCGGCTTCGAATCGAGCGGGCAATAACCCCAAGCCAAATCCTCCGGTGGCAGCGGGAACTCGCTTTCGATTTGCAGGGCCAGGAGCCGTTGGAGTTCCTCCCGGCCGGACGGCGGGAGGGACAGGCAACGCAGGGAAACCCCGCGGGCGCCGATGGCGCAGAGGGCGCGCGGGCGGGGCTGCCAGCTCTTGCGTTGGAGGAACCGGCGGAGGTCGTCCGCCAACTGCTGGCGGCAGGCGGTGGTCAGCCGCCCGTCTTCCGCGCGATCGAGCGGCAATTCGAGTCCGCCGTCGCGCGTGAGGGCCTTGAGGGAGCTGTGGCCGATCTCCAGGAAGATCAGGGGTGGGTTGAGGAAATCCAAGGGCGTCACAAGTCCTCCTGGTAGGAGAGGGTGTCCAGATGGTGGCGGCCGACGTGGACAATGACCTGGAGGCGCTGCCGCGCGCCGGAGGCCTTCACCCGGCCTTCGCTGAGAATCCGGAACGTTTCCGAGCGGGCGCTCACGAGAGGGGCGACCTGTTTGAAAACGTCGCGGTTCATGCCGGGCACCTTGAGCAGCCAGGCGATGTTCGGAAAGTAACCGCTGGAGCTGCGGTAGGAAACAATCGCTTGGG
>JAGWYX010000175.1 GCA_018969165.1 Verrucomicrobiota bacterium | reverse complement strand
AGATGGCGGCTCGAATTCTGCGGGGCGAAAGCCCGGCCCGCATCCCGTTCTCACCGCCCGTCACCACGCGCAAATGCGTCAACCTGAAACGCGCCCAGGCCTGCCAATTGACCATTCCCGAGTCGTTGCTGCGTGAGGCCAAGACGGTGACCGACGCGCCGCCGCGGTGAAGCCAGCCGTCTATGGAAATCACGCGCGCGACTCGCGATGAACCGTTTGACCTCAAGCTCAGCGGGCGGCTGGACGCCACCTGGAGCGATCCCGTGGCGCGCGCCTTGGCCGAGTGCGTGCGGTCCGGTCAACATCGCATCCGGGTGGACATGGCCGAGGTGGATTACATCAGCTCGGCCGGGATTCGCATCCTGGTGCTCTCCGCGCGTCAGCTCCAGGGCATTCAAGGCCGGCTCCAGGTCATCCATGCCTCTGGCCACGTGCGGCAGGTGCTCGAGCTGGCCGGACTCGAGGCGCTCCTGCTCGCCCCGGCAACCGGCGGCGGCGCGACCACTCCATCCCCCGGCGGACCGGCTGCGCGGCAGGCCCTCCCGGAGGCCGGCGCGACGCTCGAGGTCTTCGAACTCGATCCCCGGGCCGTGCTCCATGTCCAGTGGCCGGGTGACGCCACGCCGTGGTTGGCCGGCCGCGCTCCGCTCAACCCGGGTGCCTCAGTCCTGTTCCCCGCCGACGCGTTGGGCGTCGGTTTGGGTGCGTTGGTCGCCGGGGGCGCGTCCGAGCACCAGGCCTTCGGCGAGTTCCTGGCCGCGGCGGGCGCGGCGGTCTCCCAGCCGGCCGACGGGAGCCCCAAGCCCGACTACCTGTTGCTGCAAGGATCGTTGATTCCCACCGTCAGGATCGCTTATGGCATGGTGGGCCAAGGCGGTTTTCGCCATTTGATCCGGTTTGACAAAGGCGCCCAGCAGCCGCACCTGCCGCTCAGCTCGGTCGTCGCGGCCTGCCTCGAGGTCCTGGGTACCGACACGGCCGGCCTGGTAATGGTGGCCGAGACGGCCTGCCTCGTCGGAGCGTCCCTGCGACGCATGCCGGGTCCGTCCGCATCAGTGGCGCCGGGACCGGAACTCTTCGCGCTTCCCGGCGTTCGCGATTGGCTCAGCTTCACCGCCGAACCGGCGTTTGCCGGGTCCACGTGTGTCATGGTCGGTTTTGCGGCGGCAGGATCGGCCAGTGCCAGGCTGCGCCTGCTCAAACCGCTTATTCGATCCGGCCAACTCGGCGGCCACTTTCACGCGGCTGCCTTCCCCTACCGCCCCCTGCGCACGGGGAAAGTGGATTTGGTTGGGACCGTGCTGCCCTTGTTCGAGGCCGAACACGTGCTGGGTGTGCTCCACTTGGTCAACGATTGGCGCGAGGCCAACGGGATCGGTGAAAGCCGTTTACTGCGCGGGGCGTGTTGGTGTGCGCCGCTGAGTTTCTGAGGTGCCGCAATTGATGATGATCTTCCATAAACCGACCCGCAAATTGGCTCTCCCCCAGGCAAGGTGCGCTTCCATTGGCACGGTCCTCGAGGTTGCCGGCTCGCGATCCATCCACCCGCCATGACCCTGTTACTCGGCGCATTGACGATGGGGTTGATCCTCTCGCTGCTGGCGGTGGGGGTTTACATCAGTTACCGGGTGTTTGACATCGCCGACATCACCGTTGATGGGTCGATCACCCTGGGTGGCGCGATTTGCGCGGTCCAGATCGTCCAGGGGATCCATCCGCTGGCGGCGACGCTGGCGGGCTTTATCGGCGGGTTGGGCGCTGGCACCGTGACGGGTCTTCTGCAGACCCGGTTTAAAATCAATCCGCTGCTCTCGGGAATTCTGGTGATGACGGGCCTTTACTCGGTGAACCTGCACGTCATGGGCAAGAGCAACGTGCCGTTGCTGGCCGGCCGGACGTTCGTCACCTGGGCCGAGCGCGTCGGCCGGGCCGGGTTGGGTCAACCCGCGGTGAACCTGCTGGGCTGGCGGGTCGATGCGCGCGACCTGGTCACCCTCGGCGTGGCGTTGGCTCTGACGCTGCTGGTCTGCCTGGCGCTTTATTGGTTCTTGCGGACCGAATTGGGCACCGCCATGCGCGCCTCCGGCGACAACCCGCAAATGATCCGCGCGCTGGGCGTCAACGTCGAGCGATATCGCGTGATGGGCCTGGCCTTGTCCAATGGCCTGGTGGCGCTGTCGGGCGCGTTGCTCGTGCAATACCAAGGGTTCGCCGATGCACAGATGGGCATCGGGATGGTGGTCTGGGGCCTGGCCAGCGTCATTATCGGCGAATCGTTGATCGGGTCACGCAGTCTCGGGTTGGCGATCTACGGGGCGGTCGCCGGCTCGGTCCTGTTCCGGGTCCTGGTGGCGATCGCCTTGCGCTGGGGGCTCAATCCGAACGACCTCAAGCTGGTCACCGCCGTGTTCGTCTTCGCCGCGCTGGTGCTGCCGAACCTGCTGTCACGCCGGCGCCCGGCCGCTCCAACCAGGTCCTGAGGTCCGCGACGGTCCCCGATGCTGAATTTTTATGAACCGAATAACGAAACGCCCCGTCTCGTCCGTCGCTCCCGCCAGCCACGCGGCAATGCCTGGCGGTGGACGGAGGGACCGCGCCGCCGCCGGGCCCGGTGCCGACTCATCCGGTGGCGCGACGGAGCACTCCCCACGCGCCAGCACTCCGGCCGCCACGCTCGCGGTCGCCGAGCTCTACAAGACCTTCAATGGCGGTACCGTCAATGAGGTCCGCGCCCTCCGCGGGGTCAGCCTGGACCTGCCGCCGGGCGCGTTCCTGGTTGTCCTGGGTGGCAATGGATCGGGCAAATCGACCCTCCTGAGCGCGATCGCCGGCACGTTCCGGGTGGACGCGGGCCGGATTCATCTGGCCGATCAGGAGGTGACCGCGTGGCCGGAGCATCGCCGCGCGCGGTTGATCGGGCGCGTGTTTCAGAATCCATTTACCGGCACGGCCCCCCACATGTCCATCGCCGAAAACCTGGCCCTGGCGGCCCGGCGCGGCCAGCCGCGCGACCTGCGCTGGGCCCTCTCGCATCGGTTCCGGGCGGAACTGCGGGATCGAGTTCGCCAGCTCCAGATGGGTTTGGAGGACCGGCTCGACAACGCCATCGGCAGCCTGTCCGGCGGCCAGCGTCAGGCCCTGACCCTCCTCATGGCCACTTGGCGCAACCCGGCGCTCCTGCTCCTGGATGAACACACCGCCGCGCTCGACCCCAAGAGCGCCGAGCAGGTCATCGGCCTGACCCGGGAAATGGTCGCCCGCCACCGGCTGACGACCCTGATGGTGACCCACTCAATGCAGCAGGCGGCCAATCTGGGAGACCGGATTGTCATCTTGCACCAGGGGGCGGTGGCCTATCACTTCGAAGGCGCCGACAAACAACGCCTCCGGGTGGAGGATCTGCTGGCCCGGTTCGAGGAGCTGCGCCGCCGGGATTTGCTGGACGCAAGCGCCGCCGCGCTGCTCCAGCAAACCTACCTCTAACCAGACGCGCCTCAGACCGCTCCGCTTTCGTGACCGGCGGGGGCGGGGAAAGGCTTGCCGGGAGGGCCGGCGCCGGGAGAAAATGCCGGCGTGGACCGTTTGCCGTTGCTGCTGACGCTGGCTTGCGCCGGTCTTTGTACGACCGGGTTTTCCCAAACTTATGCGACCCGCTTCCAAGCGGTCGAGAATCCGCTCTCGGAACATGGGCGGTGGCTCAACGCGGGCGTTGATTGGACCCACCTCCGGGTCACGAATGGCGTCGCCTGCGGCACCCAGACCGGTACCAATAGCGGCCGCGACCGGTTCGATGACTCCTACGCGCATCTGGCCGGGTTCCCACCCGACCAGGAAGCCTGGGGCCGGGCCTCCATCGCCAAACCGAATCCCGCTTGCCACCAGGAACTCGAAATCCTCCTGCGCTGGACCAGTTCGCCGCATCGCACGACCGGGTATGAGTGCTTCGCCAGGTGCGTCACCGGCGAATCTGCCTACGTCCAAATTGTCCGCTGGGACGGGCCGCTCGGCAAGTTCACCTACCTCGCCGACAGGCGGGGCGCCGACTACGGCCTGCAGAACGGCGACGTTCTCAAGGCGTCCATCGTCGGCAACGTCATCACCGTTTTCATCAACGGCGTCGAAAAGGCCCGAGTCACCGACGCGACCTTTAAAACCGGGAACCCCGGCATCGGGGAGTTCCTGGGTTGCGACCAGGGAAACGGTTTTGCTTCCAACGCCGATTTTGGCTTTTCGAGCTTTGCGGCCCGGGGGATCGGTGGCCCGCTGGAGTGCGTTGGCGCGAGTGACCTGGTCCGCGTGTTCGAAGACGGCTACGGGTCGCCCGCGGTGTGGCCCACGACACTCGACGTGTTTGGTCTCCGCCATGAAACGGTGTCGGCGCAGTGCGTGCTCCTGGCCCATGCGGATTTGGACCGCTTGACCCTCTCGGTGGGACCGCTCCGGCAGGAAGGTGGCACCGGCCTCATCCCGGCGGAAAACGTCCGCTGGAATTTCGTGGGCGGCATCTTCATCGAGAAAAACTCCCCCAATCGGCGACCCTCGAGCCTGTCCCGCGCCGCTCCCGCCTGGTTCCCGGACGTGCTAACCGAGGACCGGCAATGCGCGCTGCGGACGGGCGCGCGCCGGGCGGCCTACTTGACGATTAAGATTCCGCCCGGGACTCCCGCCGGCGAGTATCAGGCAAGGGTGACCGCGCGGGCCGGCGACGTCAGCGCCACGCTCCCGCTGAACCTCCGCGTTTACCCGCTGGACCTGCCCGAGGAACGTCACCTCATGGTCACCGAGTGGTTCTCGACTTCCGAATTCCGCCGGCACCACCACCTCGAACCTTCGGACCGGGCGGGCTTCTTTCGACTGCTCAAGGTCTATGCGCGGAACATGGCTGATCACCGGCAGAATGTCTTCCGCGTCAGCCTGGGCCTGATCGAGGCGCGCCGCGGCGACGACGGCAAACTCCAGTTCGATTTCGCGCGGTTCGACGAATTTGCGCAGGTGTTCTGGGACACCGGACGGATGGATTTGCTCGAAACGGGATTTGTCGCCCGCTTTGGCGACGGCGGGTGGTCCAGTCGCGAGATCGTGCTGGACAGCTTCCCGGTGACCGAACCGGATGGCCGGCGCACGTCGATGGCCGGCGCGGAGTTTCTGCCCCGGTTCCTGCCGGCGTTGGTCGCGCATTTGCGCGCCAAAGGGTGGCTCGCGAAGACCCTCTTCCACATCTGCGACGAGCCCTCCGACCACAATGTGATGGCCTGGCGGCAGGCCTCCGAGTTGGTGCGCCGGCGGGCACCCGAGCTGCGCCGGATCGATGCCATCGAGACCCCTCATTGTCTGAATGACCTCGAAATCTGGGTGCCGAAACTGGACCACTTGGCGACCTGGTACGGGGCCTACCACGAGGCCCAGCGCCGCGGCGCCGAACTCTGGTTCTATACCGTGGGCATCTATCAAGGCGGCGACCTGCTCAACAAGACCGTCGATGTCCCGCTCCTCGAGACCCGCTTGATGCCCTGGCTCAACTACCGTTTCCATCTCCGGGGCTACCTGCACTGGGGATTCAACGCCTGGACCGACGATCCGCTCCGCGCGCCGGGCCCGCACCGCGGCGACGGTTGGCACGTGTATCCGAAGTCGGACGGACTGCTCGATTCCCTGCGCTGGGAACAAATGCGCAACGGTATCGAGGACTACGAATGCCTTTGGTTGCTGGAAAACCAGACCGCTCAAATCCAAGCGACCCTGGCACCGCGAGTCGCGGCCTTGATCAATCCGCGCCAGCGCGGGGTCGAGATTGCCTCGCAAGTCGTCGCCGACTTCCAGGAGCACACGCGGCGGCCCGACGTGCTCTACGCGGCCCGACGCCAGGTGGTGGAGGAGACGCTGGCCCTTGGATCCGCACCGCGGGTCCTGCTCCAGACCATCCCGCTCGAGCACTCCCCAGTCGCCCGAGGCTGTGTCATCGAGGTGCATGGGTGGGCCGAGCCGGGAACCGTGATGACGGCCAACGATCAACCCGTGCCGGTGGCCGCCGACGGTCTCTTTCTGGCGCAGATCGCGCCGGCGGCGGACGGCCGCATCGTGGTCGAGGCTCGGCGTGAACGAGGAGCCAAACGCTTGGTCCGTCAGTTCGCTGAGCCAACTCCCTGAACCGGCAATCCGTGCGGTCAAGTCACCGGCTGGACCACCGGGCGGCCGGCCTTCCGGGCGCTACCGGTTGTCGAACACTTCGGGGAAATGCTTCCGGGAGCACTCGGGACAAATGCCGTGGCTGAAGCTGGCATTGGTGCGACGCCGGAGATAAGCCTCGATCTGGATCCAGTACCCTTTGTCGTCGCGGATTTTCTTGCAGTGCGCGCAGATGGGCAGCAGGTCCGTGAGTTGGTTTACCTCCAGCAGGGCCGCCTGCAATTTCGCCACCAGCCGTTCCCGTTCCGCTTCGGCCTGCTTGCGTTCGGTCACGTCGCGAATGATCGTGCTGTTGCGCGGCTGCCCCTCCCGGTCCTTGAAGACGCCGCTCGAGACCTCCCCGGTGAAGCGCGAACCGTCGCCGCGGATGAAGTGGACCTCGAGTCGCATCGTCCCGTGGCGATCACGCTCCTTCAAGGCGCGGGCCACCCGTTCGCGGTCCTGCGGGTCCACGAGTCCCTGGCTTCCCAGGCGCCGCAGCCCTTCCTCGGTCTGGCCGAACATCCGGCAGGCCTCGCGGTTGGCCGCGAGAATGGCCCCGTGCGGATCGGTCATCAGGATGGCGTCCATGCTATGCTCGACCACCGAACTGTAGCGCGCCTCGCTTTCGCGCAGGGCCTCCAGGTGGCGTTGCAACTCGTCCTGCGCCGCGCGCTCGCGGTCCAAGGCTCGACGCGTCCGCAGCGAGAAGTACAGCATCAGCAAACTGAGCAGGACGAACAACCCCGTGTCGAGCCGATCGGTCCGGCCCCGAATCAGCAGCGAGTGCCGTGGCGGCACGAAAAACCAGTCCCCGAGCAACAGGCTGGCGACCAGGGTGGCCAGGACCGGGCCGGTGTCCGCCAATTGCACCACCACGAATACCGCCACGAAAAAAATGACATAAGGAAAGCGGTCCTGCCAGATCGGGTCCAGGGCCAGCCGGATGCCGAAGGCGCCGGCCACGCAGGCGGCGGCCAGGTAGTAGGCGCGCGGGCCGTGCCAGGGGGGTGGGTTCGCCCCCTCTCGGCGCCGGGATGCCGTATCCGCGGTCGTCGTTAATCTCATTAATCAGTTACTTTACAACGACGGAGCAGCCGGTCAAAGGGTTACGGTTTCGAGGCCGTCTCCCATCACGATGCCACCCGTCCGACGCGGTTCATCCCGGCAGGCGAAGCGTCGCGCCCAAGTGATCTTTG
>JAGWYX010000174.1 GCA_018969165.1 Verrucomicrobiota bacterium | reverse complement strand
ATGGCCACTTGCGTTCCCAGCAGTTCGAATTCCTTCTGCATCTCGCGGTCGGCGCGGGCCTCGTCACTGGCCCGCCGCAAGATCCGCCCCTGGCGGTGGACAAAGCCGCCGATGCCGGACTCGAGGCTCAGCTCGAAATGTTCGAGCAATCCCGGGTTGATGCCCTGGGCGCCGGCGGCGCGCAATCGACGGTCTTCGGGCGGGCCGGGTGGAACGCCGAGGGGACAAGGCGGGGCGCGGAGGAAGATGGCGGCGCGGTTGACGCCCAGGATCTCGCGGAGCAGGAGCAGGAACTGGCGCAAGAGGGCTTCCGAGCACAGGCTGTGGGTCAGGATGCCGGAAAAATCCCGGAGCACCTCCAGGGTGCGGACCGGGGCTCGAGCGGGTTCGGGAGGGGTGGAGTCGGAGGGTCGGGATGGCGAGGCGAGGATCGGTGCCGGAGCCGTTCGTTCGGCTGATTGGCAGAGCCGGTCCAGGACGGCGTTGAGGAGGCGGCCGCGGACGGGTTTGGTCAGAATCTGGGTGACGCCCAGCAAGTAGGCTTCCTCCTCCCATTCCCACTGTTTGAGGGAGGCATAGACCAGGATCGGGCAGTCGGGGGCCTGGCGGCGCAGTTTTTCCAGCAGGCGAATGGGCGCGATGTCGGTCAAGTCGGCGTCCACCACGCAGGCATCAAAGCTCTCGCGATGCCAGCACGGGTCCAGGTCGAGAGCCTCCTGCCAGATGACCCGGTAGCGCTCCGGATCGAGCACGGCGCGGAGGGCGGCGGGCAGGCCGGGTTGTTTGCCGAGGGTCAGGAGGGTTTTCATGCGTGCAGGACGGGGGTGGCGGGGACGGGTTTGAAATGACGGCTGGGGAGGTCCACGCGAACGCTGGTGCCGCGGCGTTCTTCACTGCTGATATTCAGGGTGCCGCCGTGGAGGTGGACGATCTTGCGGCAGATCGCCAAGCCCAGGCCGAAGCCGCGTTTGAGGTCGCCGCGGTCCTTGGTGGTGAAGTACGGCATAAAGACCCGCTTGAGGTTTTCGGGGCTGATGCCTTCACCCTGGTCGGTGATCTGGAGGCGGAGCCAGTCGCGGCTGGTCTCGGTGCGGGCCAGGCGGAGCAGTTCGACGTGGATATGCGAGCCGGGTGGCGAGGCGTCGATCGCATTGGAAAGGACGTTGGTGATGAGGCGTTGGATCAGGACCTCGTCGAATTCGGCCTGGGCGTCGGCGACGAGGTGGAGGTTGGCGGTGATGGTTTTGCGTTTGAGGGTGGGCTGCATCAGCTCGACGGCCTGCTGTACGGCCTGGTCCAGGCGGCTGAGGTGGAGCTTGGGGGCGAGGGTATTGGAGAAGAACAGGGCCTCGTTCACGTAGGAGCGCATGACCTCCAGATTGCGGGAAGCGACCGGCAACAATTCTTCTTTGACTTCGCGGTTGTTGACGCCGGCGCTGGCCAACTGGAGATAGGTCCAGACGGGGGTCAGCAGGTTGTTGAGGTCATGGGCCATGCCGCGGGACATGCGGCCCAGCAGATCCATTTCCTGCGCCAGCAGAATCTGGTCCTTGAGCCGGATTTGGTTGATGATGAGGCTGAGGCTTTTGACCAGGTCGGTGAGCAGGCGCAGGTCATGCGGGGTGTAGAGTTCGCCGTTGGTCTTTTCGCCGATCAACAGCAGGCCGAACGGGTCTTCGCCCGAGAAGAACGGCAGGCAGAAGTCGGCGGCAAAGGGTCGGAGCTGCTGGCGGGCCTTGTCTTCGAGGGAGGAACTGGCGGCGGAGGCGTAGAGGGCGTTGACGATCAGGTAATCGGCCTTGCTTTCGTGGAACCAGGCGAAGATGGGCGAATCGTAGCCGAGGTCCGCGGAGGCGGCGCCCGGGGATTCGGGGTGCGAGCGGAAGAGCGAGAAGACGCGGGCCTTTTCGTCCAGCAGGATGATGAAGTAACGCTGGACCTGGACGGTCTTGACCAGCAATTCGTGCAGGTCGTTCAGGAGCAGGTTGGTGTCGGTGTACCACTGGACCGACTTGATGAAGCCTTTGATTTTGTCGTGGTACTCGAAGCGGTCGCCCAGGATGCGGCGTTCGAAATCGTCGTCGCCCCGGCCGAAGAGCCGCGGGAAGAAGAACGAGGCGAGGGCGGCGCTGAGCAAGAGGACCCCCAGGGAGCCGAAGAAGGCCAGGGGCGTGAACTGCTCGCGGAAGAGGGTGGCCAGCAGGGCCAGGAGCACGAAGCCGGTGAGGAACAGAAAGAGCAGCCGCACGATGTGCGCCGCCGTTTTGCTGAGGGTGACGTGCAGTCCGAGCAACTGGTGCTGGAGGACGCTGTAGCCGACGATGATGACATAGAAGACCGCGGCGATGTTGCCGATGGGGAAGATTTTGACGTGGGAGAAAGGATAATAATCGCAGTCCAGGATGGGGAGCAGGTCGTTGGTGCCGAAGGCCAGCAGGATGGTATAAGCCAGCAGCAGGGAGCGGACGCGCTTACGGTGCAAGGGCGGCAGGGTCAGTTGTCGGTGGTAGAGCATGACCATCGTGGCCGAGGTCGAGACGCCGTAGAGCACCAGAAAGCACCAGAAACCGGGGCCGGCAACCGAGTAATAGGTGAAACCGAAATCCCTGACACCGACGATGAAGTTCCCGGCAAGCAGGCTGACCAGCAGGCCGAGGTGGAGCAAATAAAGGACCGGCAGCCACAGGCCGATGCGGACCTGGGCGATGAGCAGGGTCAGGTGGAGGTTGGTGATGGGGAGCAGGATCACCCCGGCTTGGAGGACATGGGCCCAGGTCAGGGCGGTGGCGGGGTCGTGGGTGCGGAACAGGTTGTAATTGCCAAAATTCCAGAGGGAGACGGCGAAGCCCCAGAGGAAATAGACGCGGTTGATGGTCGAGCGGGGTTCGCGGCTCAGAATGAACAGGGTCAAGCCCAGGTTGCAGATGACCGCGATCAGGGCCGTGAGTTCGTAGTATCTCATGGCTGCTGGCGGTAGGCCCGCAACACCAGGCAGGAGTTCTTGCCACCGAAGCCGGCGCTCAGGTTCAACGCCACCCGCGCCGGATAGGGCCGGGCTTGCCGCGGCAAGTAATCCAGATCGCACTCATCGGCAGGGTCGTTCAGGTTGATCGTGGGCGGCAATTCCTGATGCTGGAGGGCCAGGGCCGTGATGACCGTTTCCACGGCCCCGGAAGCGCCCATCATGTGGCCGGTGACCGGCTTGGTCGAGCTGATGGCCAATCGCCGCGCGTGTTCGCCGAAGACCGCCTTGATGGCGCGGGTCTCGATCGGGTCATTCGTCGGCGTCGCGGTGCCGTGGGCGTTGATGTAGTCCACTTCCGAGGGATGGAGGCGGGCCTTGCGCAAAGCCTTCTGCATCGCGCGTCGGAATCCGATCCCATCCGGGTGGGAATCGGTGGGGTGGTAGGCCTCGCAACTGCGTCCGTGGCCGAGCACTTCCGCGTAAACGCGCGCCCCGCGCAAGAGGGCATGGGCCAGGTCTTCCAGGACCAGGAAGGCCGCCCCCTCGCCCAGCAGAAAGCCGTCGCGGGTCCGGTCGAACGGGCGCATGGCCTCCTTGGGGGTGTCGTTGCGGGTGGTCATGACTTTCAACAAGCACAAGCCGGCGTACATCGGCTCGATCATCATATCGTCGGTGGCGCCGGCGACCATCAGGTCCACCTCATCGTCCTGGATCATGCGAAAGGCGTATCCCACGGCATCGTTACCGGAGGCGCACCCGGAGCAATAGGTGATGGCGTGGCCGCGGATGCCCAAGGCCAGGGCCAGCCGGCTGCTCCCTTCGCCGGAGTAACCATTGACCACGGTCATCGGGCTGAGCAGATGATAGCCGCCGTGGGTCAGGTAATTCTTGTGGCCCTTGAGCACGCTCTCCATCGAGCTGACGGTGGTGCCCTCGACCACGCCCAAGCGGTCCGGGTCCAGGACGCTCAAATCGAGGGCGGCATCGCGCACAGCCAGGGTCGCGGCCGCCAGGGCGTATTGGGTGGACAGATCGCAGCGCCGGGCCATTTTGGCTTCCATGTAACGGCGGCTATCGAAGCCGGTGATCGGCGCGGCCACTTGGTGGGGCAGTCGGGAGGTGTCGAACTTCGACACGCGGGCGGCGGCGCTGATCCCTTTGCGGATGCTGTTCCAGAAGGTGCCGAGGTCCTGGCCATTGGGGGCGATGACGCCCATGCCGGTGATCACGACACGGCGCGACGGTTCGGAGTCGATTAGAAAGCTTGCAGCCATGGCTGGGCACGCCCCGGGAGGAAATTCAGGGACGCGCGATGAGTTGCTTCACCGGAACGGGTCGGAGCTTCGTGTCGTGCATCGACCGTCCGGCCAACGCGGAGCGAGATGCGTGAGGCGCCCGGCACCGGCATCGCCGAGATCATTGATGGCGCTGTTGTAGCGCACTTGGCGCCAACAAGCAACTGCTCATTCAAGGTGATAGAGCCTCAATCGCGGTGACGACCGAATCCGGTTGTGAGGGTGCGATGAACTCCGCTCCCCTGGCCGTAACCAAACCGCTCGCCAATCAGTCCTATCTTACGTCACGGGCGGACGTGGCCGCCGGCATGCTCTCCCGGCGAAACCTCCAGCCATGGTCCGCCCGGACTTTTATTCCTGGCTCAGGAGGCGTTCCCAGAGGGTCTCGTTCAACAGGACGCGGGACAGGGCCTCGGCTTGGGGCCTGGTCGCTTCCTCGGCGGGCGGCGCGAGGGGCAAGGTCAGGTGGACGGTCATGCCCTGGCCATCGCCGGGATTGATGGCGAGGGTGGCCCCGTGGTGATAGGCGATGAAATGACAGGCGAGCAACCGGATGGCCGCCTCGCGGTGGTGGGGTTCGGAAACGAAGACCGGATCGAACAGGGAACGCAACGCCGGTTCGGCCAAGCCGGGGCCGTCAGCTTGAATCTGCCAGGTGATGGCCGCCGGGGTGGACGCACCGGTGGTGCTGCTGTGGGCGCGGAGGAGGAGTTGGCCGCCGTTCGGCAGGTTTTGGGTCACGGCCTCCAGGAGCAGTTGGCAGAGACGATGGAACTGCGGCGCGTCCACGGTCAGGGCGGGCAAGGCGGCGGGGATTTCATTGACCACGCGCAGTTGTTTTTCGGCCAGGGGCCCGGCCAGTTTGCCGAGGGCCTGGCCGACCGCCGCGTGGAGACTGACGGAGTCGGCGAAGACGACGGGGGCGGGTTGGTTGGGGACGCCGAGGTCGGCCAGCAAGCGGGTGACCTGCTGGAGTTGGCCCTGGACGTGGGCGTAGAGTTCCCGCCAATAGTTGGGGTTGCGGAGTTCTTCCCAGCCGAGGTTCTCCTGGGGCAGTTTGCCCGGGACCAGTTCGAGGAAGGCCCGGACGGCGGCTTGGGGGCGGCGGAGGTAGGCGCCCAGGCCGGCGGCCAGGATGCCCCAACTGATGACCCGGTCGGTCACCATCAGGTTATGGAGGACGGACATCTTCTCCTGGAGCAAGTGGTCGCGTTCGCGCTGGACGATGAAGAACTCCAGCGCGCGGCGCAGGGTTGTTTGCAGTTCCGGCACCTGCCAGGGTTTGCTGATGTACTTGTAGATCGCCCCGGTGTTGACCGCGGCGACGGCGGCGTCCACGTCGGAGTAGGCGGTGACGAGCATCCGGATCATCCGGGGCCGGAGTTGGCGGGCCTTGTCCAGGAGCTGCACGCCCTTTTCGCCAGGCATGCGCTGATCGGTCATGAGGACGCCGATACTGTCCTGATACTCCTGGATGAGCCGGTAGCCATCCTGGGCGTTGGCGGCGGTCAGAACCCGGAAGTCGTCGGCGAAGGCGCGGATGAACTGCTTGAGGGAGAGTTCCTCGTCATCCACGTAAAGGACCGCGAATTTTTTATAGTCGTAAAAACTTTGCATGCGAGGGTGCCGCCGCGTTTGCTGAATTGCATTAGGGCATCGCGGCCGGAAATTCCAGCGTAAATTCGCAAAACTCACCCGGTTGGCTTTGGACCCGGATGTGGCCGCCATATTCCTGGACGATGCGGTAGCAGATGCTCAGGCCCAGACCCATGCCTTCCCCGACGTCCTTGGTGGTGAAAAACGGATCGAAGATTTTGTCGAGGTGTTCGCGGGCGATGCCGAGGCCGTTATCGCGCACGACCAACTCGGTTTTGGCTCCCGCCTGGCGGCCCTCGATGCGGAGGGTCGGGCCCCCCGCGGCGAAGGTCTTGCGCGTCAGGGAATCCAGGGCATTCTGGAGGAGGTTGACCAGGACCTGGACCAGTTTGTTGCGGTTGCCGCGGACAGTCAAGTGATCGGGGATATGGGTCTGGACCTGGACGCGGTCTTTCCACTCGTGGCTGACGAAGCGCAGGGCCAGCTCGACGACGTCTTTCCAGGGCACGTCATCGGTGGCCTCGTGGCTGGGGTGAGTGAAGGAGCGCAAGTCCGAGACGATGGTCTTGACGCGTTGGAGCCCGTGTTCCACGTCCCGCAGGATATCCTCGTAGTCGGCGAGCTGCTCGGGGGCGAGGTGTTTTCCCTTGGCGCGCAGCGTATAGAGCCCGGTGCTGGCGTAATTCAGGGGATTGTTGATTTCGTGGATGATCCCGGCGCTGAGGCGGCCCAGGGAGGCGAGCTTCTCGGACTGCACGAGCTGGGCCTGGGTATCCTTGAGTTGTTCGAGGGTGGTTTCGAGGATTTGGTTTTGGCGGGCGAGGGTGCGTTGGAACTGGTAGGACTCGACCAGGTTCTTGAGGCGCACGTGCAGTTCGGTCGTCGAGAAGGGCTTGGTGAGGAAGTCGCTGGCCCCGGCGGCCAGGGCCGCCAGTTTGGTCTCTTCATCGGCCCGGGCGGTCAGCAGCACCACCGGGATGTTCCGCGTGGTGGCGCGCTCGCGCAAGGCGCGGCAGACCTGGAGCCCGTCCTTTTCCGGCATCATCATATCGCACAAGATCACGTCCGGCAGGAACTGGGCGGCCTTCTCGATCGCCTGCAGGCCGTCCACGGCCTCGAGGACCTGGAAATGGGCCTCGAGTTGGGAGCGCAGGAAGCGGAGCATGTCCGGTTCGTCGTCGGCGATGAGGATGCGGCGGGGGGCGCCGTTGCCGGTGGTTTCGACGGCCCGGAGGCTGGCGTGGAGGGAGGTGATGGCGGGGAACAACTCGGCGCGGCGATAGAGGTTGGCCAGCCATTCGTCGGAGTGGGCGCCGGGGGCGTGGGTGGGAGGGCTCACGGCGGCCACCGCGGCATCGGCCGGCGCGATGGCTTCGGCCTCGTTCTGGTGGTCGGGGGTCGCGGGTTGTGGGGCTGGGCCGGCGGCACGCGATTCGGTCTGGATGGGCGGCACTGGGGCCGGCCGCGGGCCGCTGGTGGTGGCGGGCGGCTCGACGTAGGGGAGCCGGACGGTGAAGGT
>JAGWYX010000173.1 GCA_018969165.1 Verrucomicrobiota bacterium | reverse complement strand
TCGGTCTGCGTCCGGGCCGGGACATAATCGGCGCTGGCCTGGGCTGCCGGCTCGGGGGCGGGCAGGCCTTGGCGGTCGAGCTTGCCGTTGGCACTCAGCGGCAGGGCGTCCAGGCGCACGTAGGCGCTGGGCACCATGTAGTCGGGCAACCGTTGCCGCAGCCGCTGGCGCACCTGCTCGACCCACTGGGCCGGCCCCGGCGCCGCCACCAGGTAGGCCACCAACCGCGGTTCCCCGGCCCGCTCCTCGCGCACCACCACCACCGCTTCCTGCACCCCAGGGGCCTGCCGCAACTCCGCCTCGATCTCTCCCAATTCGATCCGAAAACCGCGCAGCTTGACCTGGTGGTCCAGCCGCCCCAGAAACTCCAGGCTGCCCGCGGCCAGCCACCGCACCCGGTCCCCGGTACGGTAGAGCCGTTGCTCAGGCTGCCCCGCCAAGGAATGGGCCATGAAACTCTGGGCCGTCAGTTCCGGCCGCTGCCAGTAACCGGCCGTCAGTTGGGCGCCGCCCAACCACAGTTCCCCCGGCACCCCCACCGGCACCGCTTGCCGGTGCCGGTCCAGGACATAGACCTGGGTGTTGGGCAACGGTCGGCCGATCGACGGGGCACTGGCCTGCGGCTGCGGGCTGACCTCCGCGCTGGTGCTGACCACCGTGTTCTCCGTCGGCCCGTAATGGTTGACCACCCGAAAGGGCAACCCGGCCGGCGGACGCACCGTCAGCCGGTCCCCGCCGGTCAACAGCAGGCGCAGGCAACTGCGCTCGGGCCAACTCAGGCGCAGCAACCCCTGGGCCAGCGGCGTGGGCACAAAGCTCACCGTGATGGCTTGCCCGACCAGCCACGCCAGCAGTTTGCTCTCACTGAGCCGGGTGGCCTCATCGGGGATGTGGACGCTGGCGCCGGCGGCCAGGCAGGGCCACAGTTCCCAGGCGGCGGCATCGAACCCCGGGCCGGCGATCTGCGTGGCCCGGTCCGCGGGGCTGAGCTGGTAAGCGCTTTGATGCCAACCGATGAGGTTCCAGAGGTTGGCGTGGCGGATCGGCACCCCCTTGGGCCTGCCCGTCGAGCCGGAGGTGTAGATCACATAGGCCAACTGCTCGGCGGCGGCCGACCGGTCCGGGCCCGGCTCAACCTCGACGCGGGTCGGCGGTGGCAGTGGCTGGTCCAACCGCACCAACGGGATGCCGGTGGCGGGCAAGTTTTGGGCCACGGCAGAGTGGGTGAGCAGGGCCAGGGCCCCGGCGTCCTGGAGCATGAACGCGATGCGCTGGGCGGGATACTCCGGGTCGATGGGCACATAGGCTGCGCCGGCTTTCCAAACCGCCAGCAGCCCCACCACCAGCTCCAGCGAGCGGGGCAGACACACGGCCACCAGCGAATTGGCGCCAACACCCAACTGGCGCAGGTGCCGGGCCAGGATTTGGGCGCGCCGGTCCAACTGCCCGTAGGTCAATTGCCCCTGGTTGGCCTGGAGGGCCAAGGCCTCCGGGCGCAGGCGAGCCTGCTGTTCCACTAACTCATGCACGCACCGGGCCGGACCGTAGGACTGTTGCGGCCCGTTCCACTGGACCAGGACCTGGTGCCGCTCGGCCGGGGTGAGCAGGGGCAAATCGGAAACCGCCTGGTGGGGATTTTGGGCGATGGCCTCGAGCAGCGTCAGAAAATGGCCGCGCAGGCGCTGGATCGTTGTCGCGTCGAATAGATCGATGCAATACTTGAACCCGCCGCGATAACCACCCGCCTCTTCGTGGAGGTGGAGCGTGAGGTCGAACTGGGCCGACCCCCATTGGAACTCGAAGGGGCTGACGTCCAGGTCGCCGAGCTGGTGGGCGCTTCCCGGGAGCACCTGCAGGGCGATTTGGAAAATTGGATTCCGACTCGGATCCCGATCGCATTTGAGGTGTTTGACGAGCATTTCGAACGGCAGCTCGCTGTGGGAGAAGGCCTCGAGTGCGGTGTCCCGGCTGCGGCGCAGCAACTCGACAAAGGTCGGATGGCCCGAGAGATTGCAGCGCAGCGCGATCATGTTGAGGAACGGGCCGATGAGCGGCTCCAGCTCGCGCGCGGGCCGGATGCCAACCGGGGTGCCGATGACGAGGTCGTCGAGATCGGAGTAGCGATGGAGCAAGACCTGGAAGGCCGCCAGCACGGTCATGAAGAAGGTGCAGCCCTCGCGGGCACCCAGGGACCGCAACGCGCGCGCCTGCTCTGACGAAAGATCCAACGGCACGTTCGCGCCGTTGAAGGACTGGAAGGCGGGCCTGGGCTTGTCGGCGGGCAGCTCGCACAGCGGCAGCGGGCCTTGCAGCGTTTTTTGCCAGAACGCGATGGCGTCAGCGCACGCGGTTTCGTCGGCCAGAGTCTTTTGCTGCCAAGCGGCAAAATCGGCATACTGCACGCTCAAGTCGGGCAGGAGGGGAGGTTGGTCGTTGGTGAACCCGCGATAGAACGCGTCCAGTTCCTGAAGCAACCGCCCGACCGACAGGCCGTCCGCCACGATATGGTGCAGGTTCAACAGCAGGACATGGTCGAACTCGTCGAGTCGAAACACCGAGACGCGCAGCAGTGGCGGACGTTCGAGGTCGAATGCCCGGACCGCCTCCGCGGCGGCGAGGCGTTGCAGGGTCTCCTCGCGGGCCGGTCCCTGGAGGTGCTCGAGGGCCGTGAACTGGACTGGGAATTGAAGTCGCCGCCGGATGTGCTGCGTCGGCTCGCCCTCCTTGAGCACAAAGGCGGTTCTCAGGATTTCATGCCGTTCGATAATGGCGTTGAAGCCGGCTTCCAGGGCCACTCGGTCCAGCGGGCCGCGCAGGCGCAGGCCGTACGGCAGGTTGTACGCCGGGTTGCCTGGCGTCAGTTGATCCAGCAGCCAGAATTGGTGCTGGGCAAACGACAGGGGCGCCCAGTCCCGATTCCGGCGCCGCGGAATTTCCGAGCGTGGCGTCGAGCCACGCGGCATTCGCCGCCGGACGAAGCTCCGCGCTTGCGATTTAGCTGACGCGAGTTCGAAGTCCCGCGTCTTGGACCGCCTATCCTTTCCTCGAATCATGCCTGGCATTCGAGCCTCCGTCGGGCCTGCGAGTCAGGCTCAAGGACGCCTGCCCGCGGCCGAGGAGCCGAAGGCCGGCGAGGCCAAGGCGCCGGTCTGGGCCTGCGCCGGCCTCTCGATCCGCGGCGCGCCGACGTGGGCGCGGCTTTGGTTGGCGATCTCCGCATAGCACTCGTTTAATCTCCCCGCCACGTGCTCCAGCGAGAGTTCGGCGAGCCGTGGCCGGCAATCCAGGCGCCGCCCGCGCCGTCGAACCACGTCGAGTTTGTCAGCCAAGTCCGCCGGGTCAGGCTGCGCCAAAAAGCATCCGTCGATCCCCGCGAGGCGTTCGGCGACGTCCCCCACCTCGACGGATACCACCGGCAGTCCGCAGGCCAGGGCTTCTTTGACGACCGTCGGTGATCCTTCATGAAGGGAGGTCAGCAGCAAGGCATCGCCGGCATTCAGCCACGTCGGCACCTGCTCGTTGGGGATGCCCGCCAGGTAATGCAAGGCGCACGGACGGTCCGGATGATACAACCGCGCGACTGCCGCGCTGGCCAGCCAGGGGCGCTTCACCGGGTCGCCGTTGCTCGAGGCAAACAGCACGTGGAAACAGTCCGGATGCCAGCCCAGGCGGCGCTTGGCCGCCAGCCCGTCCGCGGGTTTGAACCGCTCGAGGTCAATGCCGCAGGGAACCACGCGGACTTTGTTTGGCGTGGCCGCCCCGTGCAAAGCGGCGAGGAGATGGCGGGCGACGACCACGACGCCATCCGCCAGCCGCGCCGCGCGCCTGGAGCAATGCACCCCGTAGCGCGAGACCAATTTCCGCGTCCAACCCGAGAGATTTTCACCCAGCAAATCCGAGCCGTGAAAGGTGACGACGATTGGCCGCGCGTGGTGGTGGCGCGCGATTTGATCGGCCATGACCCCGCCGTACATGACGTGAATCACCGCGGGATCGAACTCGGCAACCGCCGGACCGAGTTTGTCCCCCAAGCGATAATAGGCCCGGAATCCCTCCTGGCGCCGATCCACGAACAGCACCCGCACGTCCAGGCCGATCGCGCGCAAGCCTTTGATCTGTTCGGCGACGAAAACGCCGCGGGCCGGGAACGAGGTTGAGGGGTAGATATTGGTGACGGCCAGAATTCGCATACGGAGCGTCTCGGGGTCGATCACGGATGGGCGTCGGTATCCGTCGCCCAGCGGAGGGTGTGAGCGAGGTTGATCGCGGACGGGGGATGGCTGCCATTGCGCGGGTCCTCGACTCGAGGGCTTGACACGGCCGCGCGCGCGGCGCGGGTCGAGGCCGCCGCCAGTTGCGGCTGGTATTCCGGCACCGCGGCCTGGAGCAAACGCTTGAGGTCGTCCGGTTCCAGTTGATCCGTACGCGTGACCAGTTCGAGGACCAATCCCCGGACCTGGTCGTAGGGCATGGGTTCGCAGAGCAGTCGCATGATCTTGGGATGGGCCGTGGCGCTGATGGTCTCGTCGCCGTAGCTAAGTTCCTCGAACAACTTCTCGCCCGGACGCAAGCCGGTGAACTCGATGCGGATGTCCTGGTCGGGGATGAACCCGGACAGTTCGATCAACTGGCGCGCCAGGTCCACGATCTTCACGGGCTTGCCCATGTCCAAGGTGAAAATCTCGCCGCCGCTTCCCAGCGCGGCGCTTTGGAGGACCAACCCGACGGCCTCGGGGATGGTCATGAAGTAACGCCGCATCTCGGGATGGGTGACGCGCACGGGTCCGCCGGCGGCGATCTGTTTGTTGAAGATCGGGACCACGCTGCCGGAGGAGCCAAGGACATTGCCGAACCGCACGGCCATGAAGCGGGTGCCGTGTGGCTGGCGGGCGTGGAGGGCTTGCACGCACATCTCCGCCAACCGTTTGGTCGCCCCCATGACATTGGTGGGATTGATCGCCTTGTCGCTGGAGATCAGGACGAAACGGTCGGTGCGATAGCGCGCGCTGATTTCGGCCAGGCGCAAGGTTCCCAGGACGTTGTTTTTGATTGCCTCGCCGGGCTGGCTTTCCATCAAGGGCACGTGTTTGTGCGCCGCCGCGTGGAAGATAGCCGCCGGTTGGTACTGCCCGAAGAGGTGTTCCAGGCGCCCTTGGTCCTGGACGCTGGCGACCAGCGGAACCAGCGCGTGGCGGTGGCCGGCGTCAATCAGTTCCTGTTCGATTTGGAATAATTGCACCTCGGACTGCTCGACCAGCAGCAAGGCGCGCGGGGAATGGGCGGCGATCTGGCGACATAACTCGCTGCCGATGCTGCCCCCGGCACCTGTGACCATGACCACGCGGTCTCGCAACAGATCGTGGGTGGCCTCGGTGGCCAGGCGCACCTGCTCCCGACCCAGCAGGTCGTCCGCCGCCACGGGCCGCAACTGGCTGACCTTGGCCTGGCCGGTGGTAAGTTCGTAGATGGACGGGACGGTGCGGAACTTGATTCTGAGCCGTTCGAGCGTCTTGACCAGTTCGGTCACCCGCCGGGCCGGGGCGCTGGGCATCGCGATGATCACCTCCTCCAACTCCAGCTCTGCCGCGTCGCTCAGCAACATCTCCGGCGCGCCGACGACCGGCACATTGTGCACCCGCTTGCCCCACTTCATGCGGTCGTCGTCGAAAAAGGCGACTGCCCGCAGGCCGAGGTCGCGGCGGGTGGCAAACTCCTGGGCCAGCGCGGTGCCCACCAGGCCCGCCCCGATGATGCCCGCGCGCCGGGCGCGCTGGCACGGCGAAGCCGGCACCGGCGCCACGGTCCGCGTACGCGCCTGGCGGAACGCCAGGCGGACGCCGGTCAGCGCCAGCACGGAGAAGCTGAAATCAATCAATGCCACCCCGCGCGGCGGCGCGTAATCGGAGCCCAGGCGCGCCGAGACGCCGAAGACCCCCAGGCTGGTTGCGAGCAGCACCCAGAACAAACGCGAGAAATCCGGCAGGCTGAAGTAACCGACGAGCGCGTCGAACTGGCCGCAGCGCCAGAGGCAAATCAGCTTCCAGGCGATCACCCAGGCGCAGACCGGCAAGAACGTGCGTTCCGTGTCCGGGGGCACGGCGAAGTCGAAACGGAGCTGATAGCTCAACCACAGCGTGCCGATGAGCGCCCCGGTGTAAGCCAGGAGCAGGTTGATCCGAGCGGCTTTCATAGTGAATACCGTGGCATGGGCGGCCTGGAAACGGCATGGCCGGACAAACGGGCGGGCGAGCGATCACGCCGCCTGCTCTCGATCCCAGATTCGGGAAGGAAAGGAGACGGTGTAATACTTCAGACGGGTCCTGCGGAGGAGTTGGTCGATCTCGCGCTTGCGGTCCGGTGGCGCTCCGGGCAGGACGATGGCGACCTCGTCGAGCTTGTCGGTCCAACCGTCCAGGAGACACTCGGGCATGCCGACGACCGGCACGTCATGAATACGTTTCTGCCATTTGTAGGAATCGTCGTCGAAAAAGGCCACGACCATGCGGCCTGATTGCCGATTGCCGATCAGTTCGAGGGCGAGTTGGGCGCCGCGGCCCCCGGCGCCGATGATACCGATCCGCGCGGGCTGGCTGGCGACGGAGTCGTCTTCGAGCGCAGAGCGTTCGCGCCAGAGGCGCAGCAAGACGCGAAACCCGCCCAGCAGGCAAAGGGACAGGAGGACATCGACCAGGACGACGTTGCCTGGAGGACGGCCGTTGCCGGCGACGGAGGCAGCGAACAGGCCCAGGGCGGCGAGGCCGAGGGCGGTGCTGATTTGTTTGAGCTCGGGGAAACTGAAGTAGCTGAGCAGCCCGGCGCACTGCTTGCGCCAGGTCAGGCAGCCGAGTTGCACGGCAATGACCGCGGCAAGTTCGCGCCGGAATTGCGCCGCCGAGAATCCCGCGGACGAGAAATCGTCGATCAACTCGTAAGACAGCCAGAACGAGAGCGTCAGGATGATCCCGTAACAGACCAGGACACCGGCCCAATAGGGACAGATGGTTTGCAGGATGATCCAGGTGTCGCTCAGCAGGTTGGCGCGTTCGGCGTATTCCCGGTTCAATTGCAGCTTACGCGGAATGCACTGCTGGCAGTAGAGGATTTCGGGATTCTCGGCGCTGCCCAGCAAGGCTTCCTCGTCGCGAAAGCAGAGGGAAGCCAGATCGGTGATGCCGGGTTTATAGCGCAGGATGGTCCGTTGCTCGGCGGTGTATTGTTGCACGTAACGGAGAACCTCCGGCCGCGGCCCCACCAGGCTCATCTCGCCTCGCAGCACGTTCCAGAGCTGTGGCAACTCGTCCAGCTTGGTCTTCCGCAGCAACCGGCCGATCGGCGTGACTCGCGGGTCCCGGTCCTTGGTGACCGCCGGGCCCACGCGGTCGGCG
>JAGWYX010000172.1 GCA_018969165.1 Verrucomicrobiota bacterium | reverse complement strand
GGCTGCTGGCGTTGTTGCGCGACCGGTCCAGTATCGCTGGGATACACTCCCGGTCTGGCGCCTAGCCAGAAGCCAAAAGCGACGCCACAAACTGTATTCTATCCCAGGGTCTGGTCAGTAATACGCGCTCCCTCGTCCGGTTCGCGGTGGGCTCCCTTTCGCGATGGCGCAGGCAACGGCACCATGAACCGCCCGAGCCCCGTCGCAGCCGACGTGAGTCGGCTCTGATTTCCAGGCGATGAGATGGAGCGGACTGACGTCCGCTGCTACCGAGTTCAGGGAGAGGCCTGGAACTGCAACGCGTAAAGCTTTTGGTAAATCCCGCCCCGCTGGATCAACTCGGCATGTTTGCCCGTTTCGACAATCCGCCCGGCGTCCAGCACCACGATCCGGTCGGCGTTCTGCACGGTCGAGAGCCGGTGGGCGATGCAGAGGGTGGTGCGGCCGCGCATGAGCTCCTCGAGGGCGGCTTGCACGGCGCGTTCAGATTCGGTGTCGAGGGCGCTGGTGGCCTCGTCGAGGATGAGGATGGGGGCGTTTTTGAGGAGGGCGCGGGCGATGGCCAGGCGCTGGCGCTGGCCGCCGGACAGGATCACGCCCTTCTCGCCAATGACCGTATCGTAGCCTTGCGGTTTTTCGAGGATGAACTCGTGGGCGTGGGCGTGTTTGGCGGCGGCGACAATTTCGTGCTCGGTGGCCTCGGGGCGGCCGAGGGCGATGTTGTTGCGGATGGTGTCGTTGAACAGGATGGTTTCCTGGGTGACGACGGCGATCTGGCCACGGAGGTCGCGGGTGGTGACCTGGCGGAGGTCGGTATCGCCGATGCGGATGGCGCCGTCCTGCGGATCGTAAAAGCGGAGGAGGAGATTGGTGAGCGTGGTTTTGCCGGAACCGCTGGCGCCGACCAGGGCGACGACCTGGCCGGGCGCGACGGTGAGTTGGATTTGCTTGAGAACGGTCTTTTCGCCGTAGGCAAAACTCACCGCGTCAAAAACGATCGGCGCCTGAGCGGCGCGCAGGGGGACCGGGTGGACCGGTTCGCGGATTTGGGACTGGGTCTCCAGCAGCTCGAACACCCGTTGGCTGGCGGCGCGGGCCTGTTCGAGTTGGCTGTGCAGGCGGGAGAGGGATTTGATCGGCCGATAGAGGGAAAAGACGCTCCCGATGAAGAAGATGAACTCGCCGGTATTGATCCGCATCGGCGCGAGCACCTTCAAGTAATAAAAGAGGAAGGCCACCCCGAGGGCGCCCAGGAACTCGATGAGCGGACCGGGGATTTCCTGCGAACGGACCACGCGCATGTAATGGCTGATGAACTTGCGGCAGGCCTCGGCGAACTGCCGCTGGACGGTGTGCTCCAGGTTGTAGGCCTTGATGATGCGATTGCCGGTGAAGGATTCGTGCATCACGTTGGCGAACTCGGCGAAGTGAGTTTGGATGGCGGCGCTCGAGCGGCGCACCTTGCGGCTGTAGATGACGATCGGGATGATGCAGAGCGGGAAGACCAGCGAAGTAAGCAACGTCAGGCGTGGGAAGGCATAAAGCAGGCCGGCAATGAGGGAGAGGACCGTGACCGGGTCTTTGATCATCACGGCGAGGGAGCCGCCGATGGCGCTGTGAAGCGCCGCCGTGTCGCTGATAATCCGGGACATCAGGTCGCCCGTGCTGGCGCGGTGAAAGAAGTCCAGCGACAGGTTCAGCAAATGCCCGAAGAGCTTTCGGCGCAGATCGACCACGGCGCGGATCGCGACCCACTGGAGCAAATAGACGTTCAGGTAGGCGAACAGGCCGCGGACCAGCATGACCAGCGGGATCGCGGCGATGACCAGCACGTCGAGGGCGACCGAGGCTGACGCATGGAATTGCGGCAGGCGTGTGCTGATTTGGCTGGCCAGCCTCTGCACGAAGGCCGGGAGGCCGAACAGAGACGTGGCCTGTCCCGGGTGGGTCCCGGTGAGGCTCTCGGGCGACTGAAAGACAATGCCGACGGCCAGCCCCACGGTGACCATGAGCAGGGGCTCGATCAGTCCGCCGAGGACGCCGAAGAGGATTCCCAGGGCCAGCCGCAACTTGTACGGCCGCGCCAAGCCCAACAACCTTCCGAGAAACACCGTCATCGCGTGCGCGAAGTATGCGCGGGCAAGTACCCGAACACGAACAATTTTTAGGCTTGTCCCAGGAGTTTCTCGATCCACGACGCGTTGAGCCAGCGGCTGAACTGCCGGGCCAGGTAGGAGCCGTTGCCCCACGGGCAAATCCCGCGATGCGGAGCCCAGTGGCGGTCCCGGACCCGGCGGGCCTCTTCGCTGGCCTGTTCGCGATGGCGATGCTCGATGCTGCCCGGGGACTCCAGGTAGAGCCCCAGCACCTCCGGGACGTGCACGAAGATCTCGGCGCGGGCGATCCGCAGCCAAAACTCGTAGTCCCCGGCACTGACCAGCGTGGGATCGAAGTCGCCGAACCGTTCGTGGAGCGCGCGGCGCCAGAGCGGTTGGGACCCAAGGTAGCAGGTCCGGAAGAGTTTCATGCGATCAAACTCCGGCCAGCGGAAGTAGCCGGTGATCGGCGCATCGGCCAGCGTGGCGTTCTCCGTCCGAGTGATCGCGCAATCGCCATACGCGACCGCCGCCTCCGGGTGCGCGTCCAGCGCGCGCGCCAACCGCTCGAGCGCGTCGGTCCGATGCCGATCATCGGTGTTGGCATTGGTCAGATACCGGCCGCGGGCAACCCGGATGGCCCGGTTCCACGCGCCGTACACGGTCTCCCGCTGTTCGGTCCGCAGGTAAACGACGTTCGCGTACCGCGCCTGGAACTCGCGGACGATGGCGTGCTCGTTCTCCGGCGACCCGCTGTCCACCACGACGATCTCGAGCCGATCGGCCACGGTTTGGGCCTCGAGATCCGCCAGGCAACCCCGGAGAAAACGTTCCGCCCGATAAGTGGACACCACCGCGGTGATCCAGGGCTCGGCCCGAGGTGCCTCGGAGGTCGAGCCTTGCGCCTCGAACTGAACCGCCTCCGCGCCTTCCCTTCGGGCCTCCTCCCCTCCGCTGCCACCCAGTTCATGGGAAAATGGCGTGCGGATTCGGTCGGGTTCCCGTCTCGAAGCATGGCTCATAGGATTCTTCCGTTTCGAACGAGCAAATAGTTCGTGCCCGACAAGGCCAAAACAATTTGTCTTAACCGCTTGAGCCATGTCCGCGGTTGAATCGGTGTCCGAGCTTGGCCGGACGGCCGCCGCGGTGCCGCCCGGTCGAATGGCGAGGCCGGCGCCGAGAGCGCGAACCGCCGCTGGACGGCGCGCAAGGTCTGGAAGTAGGGCTCATAAAGCTGCCGCACCATTCCCTTATCCAACTTGACCCCGTACACGGCCAGGTTCGAGTCGTAGAGCCAAGGCTCCAACTCCTTGAGCGCGTGGAAATGGAAGAAGATCAGCGGCTGGTCGTCCACCCGGATGCCGTCCGTCGCGGTGCGTACCTGGTAGTTGGCCAGGTTCCAGGGCGCCAGGTTGGCCCCTTTATGCTGCAGCAAAGCGACGCCCTGGAATTTCTCGGGCCAGTTATCGAGGTATTTCTGGTCGGCGAAGCGGCCGTCCTCGCAGCGGTCATGGCACCATTCCAGGCAGCGGGCGCGCCACCAGGCCAGGCATGCCTGGCCGGCGGCGTCGCGCCGGAACGACAGCCAGCCGACATTGAAGCGGCCGTAGCGTTCATGGTGTCGGAGGCTTTCGGGAAACCGGTGCTCGATGATCCCGATCGAGCGGCCGCCCAGCTCGTCATACACCGGCGCCGGGTCGGCAAAGAAAAACAGGTCCGCGTCCAGGTAGGTGACGAGCTCGACCTCGGGGCAATGGGCCAGGATGTAGCGGGGCAGTGAGGGTGTGCAGGTAAAATAATACTCGAGTGTCGAGCGTTTCGTTCTCGTCGCCGCCAACTCCGGGTCGTCCCGCTCCAGCGCCTCCAGAGGGATCAAGTCGATTTCCGGGAGCGCCAACGGCTCGAGCTGGGCGCGGCATTCCCTCGTCAGGCAGAGCACCCAGAGTTTGAAGGCCGGGCAATGGCGTTTGAGCGACTCATACAGCGCCAGGCCGCGGGGCAGATACCGGTGGTCGAAGTAGGTGCAAAAAAAGCGCATCAACCTTTCGGTTCGGCCGGCGGTTGCCAGCGGCGGATCACCTCGGCGATGTAATCCAACTGCTCGCCCGTCAACTCGGAGTGCATCGGCAGACTCAACACTTGCCGGCAGACCGCCTCCGTGTGGCCCAACCCGCCGGCCCCGGGTCGGTAGTGGGACTGGTAGGCGGCCTGCTGGTGAACCGGCACCGGGTAGTGGACCAGCGTGCCCACTTTCTGGTCCCGCAGAAACGTCCGCAGGTCGTCCCGGTTCGGGGTGCGGACCACGTATTGATGATACAC
Organism: Verrucomicrobiota bacterium; assembly: GCA_018969165.1. Classification (GTDB taxonomy): domain Bacteria; phylum Verrucomicrobiota; class Verrucomicrobiia; order Limisphaerales; family JAGWYX01; genus JAGWYX01. The sequence continues at coordinate 2,984 of JAGWYX010000172.1, read as the reverse complement.
GTGGAGGGCATCCGGGTGACACTCGGGCCGCCGCAACGGCAGCCCGCTCAACATCGCCTGATACCGCGCAGCGACCTGGCGGCGACGCTCGTTGGCCGGTTCGAGATCGGGGAGTTTCACCCGGAGAATGGCGGCCTGCACCTCGTCCAGCCTGGAATTCTTGCCGCGCAGGCTGCTGACGTAGCGTTCCTTCCAGCCGTATTCTCGCAACAAGCGCACCCGCTCTCCCAGGTCGTCGTCGTTGCTGACCACCATACCGCCGTCGCCCAGCGCCCCCAGGTTCTTGGTGGGATAGAAGCTGAAAGCGCCCAGGTCTCCCCAGACCCCCGTGGGTTTGCCCTGGTACCTCGCGCCGTGCGATTGCGCACAATCTTCAATCACCCGCAAGCCAAAGCGCCGGGCCAAGTCCAGGATGATCGGCAGAGGGGCCGGATGCCCGTAGAGATGAACCGGGATGACGGCCTTCAGCCCGCCTGGCCCTCCCACTTGTCCGCGAGCGGCATAAAGTTGGATCGTCTCCGTCAGGCGGTCCGCATCCAGCGTGTAGGTGGCCGGATCGATATCGACCAGCACCGGGATTGCCCCCACCAGGTCGATCGCCGCGGCCGTGGCCACGGCGGTGTGCGAGGCGGTGATGACCAGGTCCCCGGGGCCCACCTCACACGCCCGCAACGCCAGTTCCAATGCCTCCGTGCCGTTGGCCACGCCAATGGCGTGCCGGGCGCCCAGATAGGCCGCGAACTCTTGCTCGAACCGCGCCGTCTCTTCGCCCAGAATGAACCAGCCGCGGTCCAGCACGCGCCGGATGGCGGCATCGATTCCCTGTTGGTAGGCCAGATAGGCGGCCTTCGGATCGCTCTGCAATATGGGCAGTCGCATACGTTGTGCCTGGGTCGGAACCGGGCGGGCGCCGATCACGCGTGTGGTTTGACCGCCTCCATGTAGAACGAATCGGGCTTGATCACGGTGCCGTTGGCCAGCGTGTCCAGGTGGAAGCCGGGCCAATGCGGAATCCGGCTTTCGTTGGCTTGGCAGGCGGAGGGCTGGTGAAAACCGGCCGCCACCAGCAACCGTGCCAGGGAATGCCGGTCGTAGAGCCACTGGTGGACCTCGCCGGCCAGCCGGAACCGCCCGATCCGCAGGGCTTCCAACGCTTCGGCCCCCCAGAACAGTCGCAGGCAGCCATCGCCCAGCCACTCGAAAATCAACCGCGGCCGGCGGAGCACGCGCCGGAGCGTCGAACGCGCCGGTGGTGCGGTCTTGAGGCCCTGGACAATTTCGCGGCCTTCCTGGCCGATGCGCTCGATGACGAAGGCCGCGTTCGGCAGCGGGTCCCGGCGCAGATAGTCGAGCATGCCGCCGCCGCTGCGCTCCCGCACCGTCTGGTCGAACAGCTCCAGCATCATCCAGTCGTAATCCGGGGCCGCGGTCATCTCACCGCGTTTTATGGCCCGGAGTTTCTCCAGATACAACTCGCAAATCCGCTCCAGGTCAGGGGTGGCCACTCGCAGGATGCCCCCGGGCTTGAGCACCCGAAAGCAGTCCTGGAGCAACCGCAGGGCTTCCCCGCGCCGGAGATGCTCGATCAAGTGCGAGTGGTACACGGCCGCGCACGAACCGTCGCCAAACGGCAGGCCGCGGCGCAGGTCGTGACGGAGCACCGACGGGTCCTGCGGGGCGATGTCCAGGTTGGTCCAATCAGGGTGGCAGCGGCGGCCGCAACCGATGTTAACGAGGACCGGGCGGGGAGGCTCCATCACGACGAGACCTGTTTATCGAGGATGAATCCCTTGAAGTAGGCCGGCTCATCCTCGGGCGCGGCCCGGTCGGCACCCGGGAAGTCGGCAACGACGGCGTAGCGGGCGACGCGGATGACCGCGGCGAACTTGGTCTCGCTGAAGAACCAGGCGGGGTAGCTGGCCGGGTAGATCACCGGCGGCACGTGTTGAATCGTCAACCGGTCCCGGTCGGCGCTCAGGAAGGGGGTGCGGTCCAGGATCACGTGGGCCAAACCATACGCCAGGAGCCGCTGCAACGTCGCGTACGGCTGCGGCAGGTACTGGAGGGTCCCGGACAGTAAAAGGACGTCTGGCCGGTGTCGGGCCAGACAGGCTTCGGCTGTTTCATAGAACCGCAGGTCATTGCTCTGGATGTGTTGCCGGCCACAGGCCACGTGCGCCGGTTGCTCGACCACCAGCCATTCCACGGAGGCGATCCCACCCAGCAGCGAACGGCATTGAAAGTACGAACTCCCGAGCGCACCGCCAAAATCAAGCACCCGCAGCCGTCCCCCCTCGAGGGTGGCCGCGCGGAGCAAGCCCGCCAGGACCGGGAACGGATATTCCGCGTGGTCCAGAAGCACGGAATCCCGTTCAAAGCAAGCCGCGCCGGCCTTGACTTTCAAAATCGCGTCCCGCGTCTTCTCCAGGATGACTGCGGCATCGTAACCCGTCGAGTCCCGGGCAGCTTCCGCCCAGGAACCGTAATCGCCGGTAAAGACATTGCCGGGCCGCGACCGACGGTGGCGGAAGATGCGCCGAGCCTTGTCACTCCAGCGGTTCATGCGTGCTGGCGTGAGCCGGGCCGCACCGGTCGGGGCGGGTGCCGGGAGCTGGAACTCAAAGGTAGCCGCATTGATGCAAAACGTCGTTGGCCTCCCCCAGAAAGGCCTGGAGGATGTCCCCCGGCATTTCCTCCTTGTAACTGCCGACCGCCCCCCGGCGCCGGAACAGTTTTTCCTTCGGCCATTGCGGGTCTCCCACCCCCTGGACTCGTTCTTTGCGCTGCATCTTCTCGAAGGCCGTTCCGTCGGCCACCTGCTCGAGGAACTCGGCCGACCGCTTGATGCCTGCGAATTCGCAAAACCGCCGCAGTTCGGCCGCCGGGTCCCGCTTCAGCACTTCGTAGCGGATGGTGATCATCGCCGCCTGGTGCGGGTTGGCCAGCCAGGCCTCGACGTGCTGGTGCCATTTGCACGGGAACAG
>JAGWYX010000171.1 GCA_018969165.1 Verrucomicrobiota bacterium | reverse complement strand
AGTCCTTCGACACCGCGTCGGAGGCCCGACGCCCGCCCTCTGTGTGTGGGGGGCAAATGTCAAATGTCGAGACCTGACCCCAAGCGGGGTAGGACCACGACCTGGGCCTGGGGCAGCCAGCCGACACGGCGATTGTCGTCGCTGACCTCCAGCCAACCGGCCGCCTGGTCCAAAACCGTCAACTCGCTGCCGTCGTGGACCACGTAGGCGGATTTGGCCTGGGACAGCGGCCCGTAACGGACCGTCGCCTCACGCGTGACCACCACCGCCGTGGTCAGTGAAAGCCGGTCGTAAAGGGTCAATGCCAGGCACGCCACCAACGCGGCCGCGGCGACGCCGGTTGCCGCGGTGTAACCCCGCAGGGAACCGCGCCACTGCGGACGCCACTCGCGCAGCGTCAGCAGGATTAACCAGGTCCAGACGGCTCCGGTTGCCAGCGCGGTCCATTCATTTGCGGTGAGTTTGCGCAGCGTCTCGCGCCAGCGCCCGGCGGCGGGGGGTGAGTCGCCGGCGCTTTCGCGGGCGAACTTGAGGTTGGCCTGCACGTCCGGATCGCGTGGGGCCAGGCGTTCGGCCAACTGGTAGGCGACGATGGCGCGGCCGAGTTGGCCGGATTTAAAGCAGGCATTGCCCAAGTTGAAATAGAGCGCGGTGGAGACCTTGCCGGCCTGGACAAGCTCATGGTAAGCCGCCGTTGCCGCCTTGAACTGGCCTTCCTCGTAAAGGCGATTGGCTTGCGCGAAACGGCCGCGCAGATCGTCGGCTTGGAGGCAGACGGTGGTGGTGGCGAGGAGCAGGGCCAGCAGGCGCAAAGCGCCGGGCACCGGATGCCGGGGGAGGGAGGCGGGACGCGGCTCGAGCCAGCAGCGATGGGAGGAACATCTCATACTTCCGAGCTTAGATCTCTTAGCATTCATGGGTGATTCCTTCACCGCGCCGGCAGTGATTTGACCGATTGGAGCGCGGTTTCGACCCTGGCGAGCAGCGAAGCCAGTTCGGCGGTGCTGGTCTGGGGCGCGTATCGGGCCTGGTTGCAGAGTTGAAACAACTCGCGCAAATCGGCCAGCGCTTCTTCTTCGAGCCCGGCTGGCCGCAGCCGCTCATCGAGCACGGCCTCGGTAATGGCCGAGGCCGGCAGGTTGACCCGTTCGCCAATTTGCTCCTGGAGCAGGCGGAAGGTGGCGGCAAAGAAGCCCTCGGCGTCATTGGCCGCGGCAAGCTGCCGCAGTTCTCCGAGACCCTCGCGAACCACCTGTGCAACCTGACGTTGCCGGCGCAAGCGCGGGTTGTGCGCCAGGCGGTCTTGTTGGCGGCGCCAGACCAGCCCGGTGAGCCATGCCAGCAGCGGGGCTCCCTGCAAGGCCAGGAACCAGGGCCGTTCAATCCACGGAGTGCCCAGGGTGGCGACGGTGCCGAAGTGTTGTTTGAGGGCCACGATGTCCTGGGCCGAAGACGTCGGGTTTTGCGGAGCGCCACTGGTGGCCAGCATGGGCGGCGCCGACGCCACTGTCGTCGGTCGGACCACCAGGGGTGTCGCCGGCTCGGCCAGGGTGCGGTAAGTGCGGCGTTCCGGGTCGAAGAAGCTGAAGGAGAACGCCGGCAAGGTTTTGATCGCGGTGTGCTGCGGGATCACCACTTGCTCGAAGGTCTTGACGCCCTGCATGCCGAGCGGATCGCTGGTTTCGGTCTTGCTGGTAGGTGGATAGACCTGGAAATCGCGCCAGGCGGCCTGGGGTGGCAGGGTCAGGCCATCCAGGTTGCCGCGGCCGGCGATGCGGACATCGACGGTGATCGGGTCGCCGACGGCCACGTTGGTGGGGCTGGCGTGGAGCGTCACCGTGAAGTCACCGATCGCGCCGCTGAAGCCCGGAGGCACATTCTCGGCCGGCAACGGCAGCACGTGCAACGGCTCGCTCTCGCTGGCCAGGGTGGCGTGCCGCAACTCGAAGGGCGGGCTGAACAGGTCGAACGCATCGAAGCCGAACGGATCGCTTCGCCGCCGGTTGGCGCGTGGGACGCGTAGATTCAAGCTGCACTCGGCTGGGCCCAGCGTGAGCGATCCGGTCTTGGCCGCCGTGGCCGCCAGTTTGAAAATGACGACGCTGTAGAGGTTGTTGTTGATCTGCGTCCGGGTCTGGGCGGGTTGTTTGGGGATCGGGCCGAAGGTGAAGCCGTCGCCTTTGATTTGCGGCAGCTCCAGGTCTTGGCCTTGTCCGTTGAGCACATAGAGGTCGATTTCAAGTGGGAAGACCTGGCCGACGTAGACCTCGTTGGTTTGGGTCAGGAGTTTAACGAACGCGAAGGGGTTGCCTTCGATCCCTCGGCCCGCGGTCTGATTGTGGCCCACCACCTTCAGGCGGAGCGGCTGGCTGCTGAGCGTTTGGCCGCCCACTTCCGCCTTGATGGCCGGGATGATGAAGTCGCCGGTCCGTTGCGCGGTAACCGCATACTGGTAGATGAACTTGGTTGATGCCTGGCCGTTGATGTATTCGCTCCGCATCGTTTGGCCCTGGCCTTGGAGGGCCAACCCAGGGACCTGCGGCATGCCGAAAACCCGCGTCGGCTGAGCCCCCTCGAACACCAGCGAGAGGGTCACGGGTTCGCCAACCGTCGTCGTGTCCCGGTCCAGCGTGGTGGTGAAGCCGACCGCGTCAGCGTACGCCACGCCGGATAGCAGGAGCAGGCCGCAAAGGCGCAGCCCAATGGATCGCCGCTTGTTCCAAGCCGCAGCGCGTGGCGAATCGCTGCGGGTTGGGGACAACCCGTGGTCCGGTTCAAGGGAAGGCTGCCGGAGTTTGCGCACACCGGGGGCTGAAGAGCGGGCAACAACTCCCTGCAGACTCATGGTTTGCGGTAAGGCGCGATCGAAAGCTGGCTGAGGATTTGCGCCCGGACCTGCGCCGGGGATTTGCCAGTTTGATCGCTGAGCGCGGCGGCCAATCCGGTCACGTCCGCCGTCGAGGTCGAAGTGCCGGTGACCATGTAATCGGTGTTATTGAAGTTGATGATACTGGTGCCGGGTGCCACGACATCGACGAAGTCGCCGCGGTTGGCGTACGGGGCCAGGCCGCTTTGGTTGCCGGCCGTCACCGAGATCACCTCGGGGTAGGCGGCCGGGTAAGTGGGGGTCGTGGTCGGGTCGTTGCCGGCGGCGGCGAAGAACAGCGCCCCTTGCTGGGTCGCCGACTGAATCACCTGGTGGAGTAGGGGACTATCGGTCGTGCCGCCCAGGCTCAAGTTGATCAGGGTGGCGCCCCCCTGGACGGCGGAATAAATCCCATTGGCCACGTCGAATGTGCTGGTCGTCGGGTTGCCGCCATAGACGTCCACGGGCAGGATGCGCACCGAGGTGGCGCCGGTGGCGGCGTCGTTGAGCGAGAGGGACTGGAGCATGGTCTCGGCCATCGCCGTGCCGTGCGTCGGTTGGTTGTTGGGGGGATCACTTTGACCGGCCACCGAAACGGTCGGCAGCAGGAAACCGTCCAGCCCGGTTCCTTTGGGTTGGATGGCGGTGTCCACCAGGCCGATGACCACGCCGGCGGCACCGGCCTTGGCGTTGAGTTTCGGCAGCGGAGCGCTCGCCGAACTCAGCGACACCGGCGCCGGCAATTCGGGTTGTCCGAGGCTGATGTTATTCTCGACGCTGGCTACGGACGGGTCCTGGCTCAGGGTGTCACGGGCGGTCTGGGCGGCCGCGGCGTCGTCGAATTGCAGCCGGTAGGTATTCAGGCCGTCGATGCTACCGGTGATCTTGGCCCCCAGTCGTCGGGCCAAGTCGGCGATGCTCTCCTTGGCGCCTGGCTTGAGGGTCACCAGCAATTCATTGGGGATCACACGGCTGGTGGGTTTGGCGCTCTTGGCCTTCAGCCCCGGCACCAATTCCGTCGCGTCGCCCACCGAGGTGCGATAGACGAACAAGCGCGGCGCGCGGTTGGTCTCGGGCACCAGGGCGAAGTTCAGGCCCTCGAGCAACCGCCGCAGCGCGGCCGCGGGGTCCAGACCTTTGAACTTGACCGAGACCGGCCGCTCCGCATTCGGCTCGACATAGACTTCCCAGCCGGTGGCGGTCGAGATGCTCTGCAATACGCGGCTCAGCGGCCAATTCTCGAGGCGGGCGTCCACCGCGTTGCGGTCGGCGCGCCAAACCAGCGCGTCGGCGGCGCAGGCGGGTGGGGCGAGGGCGAACCACAGGCTTGCGCCCAGCAGCAGGAGCGGGCTGAAACCCTGCGCGCTTCGCTGCGCGAGAGGACAGCGGCGGCGACCGCGACTTTTGGACGCGGCCTGGTTACTGCCAGTCTCACAATTCAAACGGTCTGGACGGACATCGCGCATCGCACTCAATCTACGGTGCATGGAACGCAAAAGCGACCAAAAGGTTTCGGCCGACTTTCAGCTTGCGAGGGCCGGCGGCCGTTTGCTAGACTGTTGCAAGTCTGAAACCTGCTTTAATCAAGTCAAGTTTTGGTGTCCTGTTCGTTGCCTCTGTCCTTCCCTTCAAGGACGTTATCAGCGTGGCGCGCCGTGGCAACAGAGGCATAGATCAGAACAAGCGCAGATGAATGGAAAAGTAGACATGAGGTCTGCGGCGGCGCCTGGCTAGAAAACTCGATCCGGTATGGCAGCAATTGGCCGTTTCCAAAAGGGTGACGATATCTTTTATGCGAAGGTCGTGGACGGAGAAATCTTCCGGCTCCATGGCGACGTGTTCGGTTCGCCCTCGTTCGAAAAGAAGCCCGTGCCGCTACGCGGGGTCAAGACCCTGATCCCGGTGACGCCGTCCAAGGTGATTGCCGTCGGCCTGAACTATGCCGATCATGCGCGGGAGACGGGCAAGCCGCTGCCAAAGGAACCCTTGTTCTGGCTCAAAGCCCCCACCTCGTTGATTCCCGACGGCGCCAAGATCGAGGTGCCGTTCTCCGGTCATCGCACCGATTACGAGGCCGAACTGGCGGTGGTGATCGGCCGGCGGGTGCGCAATGTGGCTCCCGCCGCCGCCGCCCGCTACATCCTCGGCTATACCGCCGCCGAAGACGTCAGCGATCGCACGATCCAAAACGCCGAAAGCCAGTGGGCGCGCGCCAAGTCGTTCGACACCTTCACCCCGCTCGGACCTTACGTCGAGACCAAGATCGACCCCCACGACCTGACGATTCAGTTGTTTCAGAACGGCCAGTTGCGGCAAAACTCCAACACCAGCCAGCTTATCTTCAATTGCTACGAATTGGTCAGCTTCATCTCCACCAACCTCACCCTCCTGCCGGGCGACGTGATCCTCACCGGCACTCCCAGCGGCGTCGGGCCGATCGAGTCCGGCGACCGCCTCGAGGTCCGCGTCCAGGGCCTGGCCCCGCTGGTCAACACCGTGAAGTAAGGATTTTCGGCTGGCGGTTTGCCATTGACGGGTTACGTCTGGTCCAAGGACCCTCCGCGGTGGTCCATGGCAAACCGCCAGCCGAAAATCCTCCGCTTCAATCTGAAATCTAAAATCTTAATTCGAAAATCTGCATGCGCTGGTCCCAGAGCTTCCTCCCCACCTTGCGCGAATCCCCGGCTGAGGCCGAGATCATCTCGCACCAACTGCTGCTGCGCGCCGGCCTGATCCGCAAACTCGCCGGCGGCCTTTACACCTTTCTGCCGCTGGGCCTGCGGGTCCTGCGCAAGATCGAGGCCATCGTCCGCCAGGAGATGGACCGGGCCGGCGCCCTCGAGGTGCTGATGCCCTGCCTGCAGCCGCCCGAAATCTGGCAGCAGAGCGGCCGCTACGTCACCGCCGCCGACGTCCTCTACCATGTCCAGGATCGCGCCAAGAAGGAGTGGGTGCTGGGGCCAACCCACGAGGAGGTCATCACCACCCTGGCCGCCGGCGAAATCAGTTCCTATCGCCAGTTGCCTCGCAACTTCTACCAAATCCAAACCAAGGTCCGCGATGAAATCCGCCCGCGCTTCGGCCTCATGCGCGCCAAGGAATTCATCATGAAGGACGCCTACAGCTTCGACGTCAGCGACGAAGCCGCCCAGGTCAGCTACCAGAAGATGTACGACGCCTACACCCGCATCTTCGCTCGCTGCGGCCTCCAAGCCCTCCCGGTCGAAGCTGACACCGGCGTCATCGGCGGCAACCTCTCCCACGAGTTCATGGTCCCGGCCGCGACCGGCGAGAACGAGATCGTCTATTGCGAGAGCGGCCGCTACGCCGCCAATATTGAAAAGGCCGTCAGCCAGGGCCCGCTCATCCCCACGCCCAAAACCGGCCCCGGGCCGGCCCCGGAACAGTTCCCGACGCCTGGCGTCCAGACGATCGATCACCTGGCCGCGCCGCCTTACGGTGTCGCGCCGCATTGCCAGATCAAGACGCTCGTCTATATCGTCCAGAGCCAACCGGTGGTCGTTCTGCTCCGGGGCGACGACCAGCTTAACGAGGCCAAGTTCGCCGTCGCCCTCGGCAGCAATCAGTTCCGACCGGCGACCGCCGCTGAGGTCTTCGCCCTGCTGAACGCGCACCCGGGCAGCCTCGGCGCGGTTGCCTCGACGCTCAAGACGCCGTTGAACCCCCTGTATGCCGACGCCGCCCTCCGCGGCGCCGCCGGGATGACGACCGGCGCCAACGCCGACGGTTTCCATCTCCGCCACATCGAGCTGGACCGTGACATTCGCGTGACGCACTGGGTGGACCTGCGCACCGTCAAAGCGGGCGAACTCTGCGCCGTCACCGGCGCGCCTTTGAAAATCCGGCGCGGCATTGAAGTCGGCCAGGTCTTCAAGCTCGGCACCAAGTACTCCGAGACCCTCGGGGCGCGGTTCCTGGACGAGACCGGCAAGCAGCGGCCGGCGGTGATGGGTTGCTACGGGATCGGCGTCACCCGCACGCTCCAGGCCGTCATCGAGCAGTGCCACGACGAGAATGGCATCATCTGGCCGCCGAGCGTCGCCCCGTTTGTCGTGTGCATCACGCCGCTGAGCGTGGTCCACGGCAGTCCGGTGATGACCCTGGCGGAAAAAATCTACGCCGAATTGTCCGCCCAGGGCATCGAGGCCATCCTCGATGACCGCCAGGAGCGGCCCGGGGTCAAATTCAAGGACTCCGAACTGGTCGGATTCCCGTGGCGAGTGGCGATCGGCGAGAAATCGCTGGCCAAGGGCGAAGTCGAGTTGAAACGGCGTGGAGGCGAGTTGATGGCGGTAAAGGCCGACCAGGCAGTCGCGCGGGTGCGCGAGGCGGTGCGCGGCGGGGGTGGAGGACTCGGATGAACGCGGAGCCGCGGAGACCGCGGAGGGTCGCAGAGCGAGGTTTGGTTGTTCTTCTTTGCGCTTCTTTGCGTTCTCCGCGTCTGTGCGTTCATCCTCCTCACACGCCATGAACCCGGACGGACCCGCACCCCGGCCCTCTCCCGTCGGATGG
>JAGWYX010000170.1 GCA_018969165.1 Verrucomicrobiota bacterium | reverse complement strand
TCGTTGGTGATCGGGGGAAAGAACAGGCCGAGCTGGTTGAGCGTGCGGAGCTGGTTGTCAACTCGATCCGAGCCGGGGTAGAGGAAATCCCCATTCAACTGTCGTGTCTTGACGCCGAGCACGTAATTGGCGGCGGGGGTATGGCAAGTGAGGCAATCCTGCGGGCCGGGGTAATACCAGGTCTGCGACCGGGTGCCGGTGGCCGTGGTGATGACGAGGTTTTCGGTCAGGCTATTGGTGAGCAAGTCGGCGTCCGTCCCGTCCGGTCGCCATTTATAGGTGACGCCGTAGGCCGCGCCGCTGGTATCGCAGACCAGCACGCGGGTCTCCAGGCGGCGCAGTCGGGTAGGATCAAGGTCGTTCGTGGCAATGGTGAAGTGCTGGATGAAAACCGTGCCCGGCGGGAAGGTCCACTCGCCGGTCGGCGCGAAGCCGATCTGGGTATTCGGGGTGAACGGCGCGCCATTGTTCGGCAGTGCAAACCACCGGGTCATCTCGGCGCCGTCGGACCAAGCGGGCACGTTCACGGTGTAAGGCAGCAATCCCGTGGCCGGCGCCAAGGTCGAGGTGTCGAAGAACACGCCGGTTTGAGAAAGCAACAACGGCATCGCGCCGCTTGAAGACGGCGGCAGGTTCAGGAAAGGAGCCGTCACGAGCCGATTGGTGGTGCCGTAAGTCGCGCCGGACCCGGGGTTGACGGTCACGGTCACCGGGGCGGCGGTGGCGGTGAGGCCGCCGTTATCGGTGGCGACGGCGCTCAAGGTGTAGGTACCGGGCGCCACCTTGGTCCAGGTGAAGAGATAGGGACTGTTGGTCAGGGTGCCGATGAGTTTCGCGCCGGCGTAGAAATCCACCTTGCTCACGGCCCCGTCGCTGTCCGCGGCGGTGGCGCCGACCAGGATGCTGGCCGAGTCGGCGACATAGGTGACGCCGGCGGCGGGGCTGGTGAGGCTGACGGTCGGGGGCACATCCGCGGTGGGATAGAGTTGGGAAGTGGGAATGATTTCCTTGATGGTGGAAGGGCTGCTCCAGGAAAGCTCGGCAACGGCGCCGCCGAGATGCTGGTAGTAGGCCATCCGGATGCTATACCGTTGGCCGGCGGTGAGCGTGATCGAGCCGTTCCACTCGGCGGGCGCCTGGTCGATCCATTCATTGATCAGGAGTTGGTTGTTGACCCAGAGCCGGACCCCGTCGTCGGTGGTGGTGTAGAACGTGTAGGTTTCCGAGAACTGGGGTTGGACCTGGCCGGTCCAGAGCACGGTGAAGTCCGTCTGGGTGATGTTGGAGGCTGGCGAGGCGCTGTTCCAGTTGAAGTTGATGGTTGGATCGATCCGCACCAGCGTGGGAGGGCCGTTGGTGGACTCCAACTGGTTCGACCAATAATTGCCGGTCAATCCCGTGCCCGTGCCGACCGCCAGGCGATTGAGGAAAGTGGCCGCGACGACGCCGCTGGGGATGAGTCCCGGCCCGACGGCGATGGCCTTGATGGAACCGGACTGGGTCAGGGTGATCGGTCCGGCGTAAAGGGTGGAGGCGGCGGTGGGGGTCGAGCCGTCGAGCGTGAAGTAGATCGAAGCGCCGGCGGTGGTGGTCTTCAGGGTGACGGTGACGAGGTTGGTGAACACGCCGCCCGCGGGCGAGAAGGTCGGCGGGGCCGTCCACGAGCCGAGGCCGAATGCCGAGACCTGGTATTGGGAGCCGACATAGACTTTGCCATTGGCGATGGTGGGCACGGTGAACTTGACGGCGCCGCCGAGTTGATCGCGAACACCGGCCATCGAGCTGGCGTATAACTGAACGGCGAGGTTGGTGGCGTTATAGGCATGCAGCACCTGGGGGGTGGACTGCGGGCTGCCGTTGTAGCCATCGTTCTGGAGCACCCACACGATGCCGTTGCTGATGCCGTTGGCGGAGATGGACGGGGTGGCGCCGGGAAAACCAAAGGCCGTGCTCGAGCGCGAGGTCGGCGTGCTGACGAGCAGGCCGTTGGAGAATTGGAAGGCCTTCAAGACATCGCCCGCACCCTGGTAATAGATCTGGTCGTTGAAATAGGCCGGCGCGCTCCAGGTGCCGTTGACGATGTTCAGTTCCTGGACGATCTGGCTGTCGCTCGTCGAGTTGAAATGGCCCAGGTTATCCCGGTCCAGGAGGTAAACCCTCCCTTGCTTGCCGCAGCCGACCAGCAGGTGTGGGTGCGCCGCGCTGCCGACCGAATCCGGCAACACCACCGGGCCGCCGGAGCCGAGGTCCACGTCGCCGTTGTTCAGGCTCGCCTGGTTATAGGGAGTGAAGTAATCGGCGACGTGGAGGCCGTTGGTGGTCGAGAGTTTGATGAAACTGTCGCCGAGGCTGCAGATATCGAGCGTGCCATGAGCGGTGTTGAAGGCGCCATTGCCGGTTTCGACGTAGAGGTTGCCGGCGGGATCAGCCGCCGGACCGTCGCCGCTCTGCCAGATACCCCCCAGGCTTGGACTGTCGTAGCGAGTTGTGTTATAGACACCAACTTGTTGGAAGGACTGGGCGTCGTAGGCGAACACCCAACCATGATAGGGTCCGTTGTCGCCGTGCGAAGCGTAGGCGAGGTAGATCACGCCGTTGAGCAAGAGCAACCCGGGACGGTTCATCTGGCGCAGGCTATTGAACGGAATCTGGCCCGCCCCATTGTTGCCGTCGCCGGTGCCGGTCACCGTTGCCGAAATCAGCGCCGGGCTGCCGGGGCGCTCCGCCCCGCTGGTGATATCCAGGGCATGGAGCCGGTGGCGGTACACCAGGCCTGGCTCCTTGGTTTTGACTTCGACGTAGAGGGTGCCGCTGCCCGGGTCAATGACCGGCGTGCTGGTGATGCCGATTTCCGGGACAATGTCACTGGAGCCCACGTCGCCGTTGGGAACCGTCGTGATGCCGGCGGACGGATTGATAAAGCTGACATGCCACAGCGGGCTGGCGTTGGTGTCGATGTTGCTGTCCGCGTCGAAGGCATACACGCTGTCATGCTCGGTGGCAATGAACAGGACGTTGTGCGTGCCCCGGTTCAGCACGGCCACGCTCGGGACGTAGAGTGGTTGGGCACAGACGTAACCGTCCACCGGGTAACTGAACAGTTTGCCGAATGAATTCGGGTTGACGTTCGCCGGGGTCAGAATTGTTTCCTGGTCGTTCAACCCGGTACGGGCGACGTTGTTGTGCTGCGTCAACACGGCGACCTGGGCGGGGGCGCCGGTGGCAAGCAGCAGCAGCGCCAATCCGAGGCAACGCCGCCGGTGACGGGATTTCCGGAACAGGGTTGGCAAAGGGGTACGCGATCCCGCGGTCAAGTGGCGCATCGATTTCATGGCTTATCTGCGCTTTTGAGAGCGATTTTCGTGCCAAGTTGGATATCGGAATCAGGTTTGGTAAAGTCCGGGAGAAGGTCAGCGTGGCGGCGCTGATTCCCGCGGGGAGGCGGACTTGCCCCCCGCCAGGCCGTGAGGCGCAACCGGACCAGTTGAAGGCGTTCCCCCATCGGCGCCGCAATCCGCGCTCAGCGTTCGGACGCAAGCGACGTCGGCGGGGCGAGTGGGACCCACACCTCCATGTCGCCAGCCCGGCGGTTTCCCCAGGCGTAGTAAGGGATCGCCTGGATCGCCACTGGCCGCCGCGGGGGCGGGGGTTGATACAGCTCGCCTGCCCAGCGCCCGTCGGCGGCGGCCGAGGCGGAGCCTTTGATTACCACGATGCCCCCAAGCAAGCTCGGCTCACGCACCGCTCGCATCCGCGGATTCGCCGGCAGGCAGAGCGAGGGCAACGGCGCCCCCTGGTCGCAATCCTCCAGACAGTAAACCAGCGGCCCGCGTTGAATGGCCACGCGACCCCGGTCGGCCCGGACTTCCGGATTGGCCGCCAGGAGGCGCACCGGCATGGGCAGGTCCAGCTCCACCGTGTCGCCGGCGCGCCAGTCGCGGTCGAGCACGAAGTAGCCGCGTTCGCGGCGCGGGGCCGTGACCCGCTTGCGGTTGACCGTGAGGGTCGCCGTCTGGCACCAACCCGGCACGCGCAAATGCAGGGCGAACCGCGTGGGCGACGCCAGTTCGGATTTGAACGTGACGCGGCCGTCCCACGGGTAGTCGGTCGTTACCTTGAGCGTGAGGCTCCGTCCCGCCACGGTGGTATTCGCGCTGCCCTGGATGAACAGGTTGACGTAAAGGGCGTCGTTCTTGACGGCGTAAGCATAACCGCCCAGCGCGGCAAGGGTACGCGCCACGTTCGGCGGACAGCAGGCGCAACTGAACCAACCCGAACGCCGGTAATGGCCGTCGCTGGCAAGCGGATTTCCGTAGAAGAACCTCTTGCCATCCAGCGCGACGCCGTCCAGGACGCCATTGTAGAGGGAGCGTTCGAGGACATCCGCGTAGCGGGCGTCGCCATAGAGCAGGGCCAACCGATGATTCCACAGGACCATGGCGACCGAGGCGCAGGTTTCCTGATAGGCGGTGAGGTTGGGCAGATCGTAATCGGTGGTGAACCCTTCGTTGCGGCCGGAAGAGCCGATGCCGCCGGTGATATACATATTCTTTTCGGTCGTGTTATGCCAGACGCGGTCAACCATCGCGATCAGTCGTGGGTCGCCCGTCTCGCGCATCACGTCCGTGACGCCGGAGAGGAGATAGGTGGCGCGCACGGCGTGGCCCTTGATATTCTGGTGATCGAAGATCGGCACGTCATCCTGCCAGTAAGTGCCGTCGTAGCGGTCCAGGGGGATGTGGTGTTCCTGCGCGAAGAACTTGCGGCCCCGGTTCTCGATAAAAAAGCGCGCCAGGTCGAAGTAACGGCGCTCGCCGGTGACCCGCCAGAGCTTCACCAGGGCCAGCTCGATCTCAGGATGGCCGGGGTAACCCAGGCGCTTGCCGGGACCGAACACCGACGCGACGTAATCAGCGTAACGGATGGCGACCTGGAGCAAGGCCCGCTTGCCGGTGGCCTGATAATTTGCCACCGCGGCCTCGATCATGTGGCCGCCGCAGTAGAGTTCGTGGTTGTCGCGCAGGTTCGTCCAGCGCCGCCCCGGATCCTTGACGGTATAGTAGGTGTCCAGGTAGCCATCGGGCTGCTGCGCGGCGGCTACCAGGGCGATGATGTCATCCACGCGTTTCGCCAGGGCCGGATCGGGATCCGTCGCCAGGCAATAGGACGCCGCCTCCAGGGCCTTATACAGGTCCGAGTCCATGAATACCGGGCCTTGGTAACCATTGGTGGCGCCGCGGGCGGCGAGGCGAAAGTTCTCGAGGTTGCCCGACCGTTCGAGGTTCTTGAAGTTAAGCGGAATCGACACGCGCTCGTTGATTTCGCGCCGGGGCGCCCAGAAGGCGTCGGCGATGCGGACCTGGGAAAACGGCACGGCGTCGAGCTTGGCAAAATCGGCGGCGGAAGGGGATGCCGCCCTGAGATTGGCGCCGAGTGATTGGCCGGCCAGCAGGATCGAGAAGAACAGAGGGATGTGTCGCATACGATTCCCGGGAGGTTAGCCGTTGGATGACCGGTTCACAAGCCTCTCTTTTCCCACGGAGCGGCGACAAACTCTAGAGTCCTTGAACCGTAAAACTCGCTGTCATCAAGTCAAGCACAGTTGCCTTTTGGCTTTCGGCATCTGGAAATGTGGGTTAAAAATGGAGGATATGAGTCAGCAACGCGGATGTTCAAGGGCGCGCCGGTGGGCGATCTGGTCGGGCCTGGGCCAGCTTGCGGCGTGGCTAGTGGCGGCGGGGCCGGTGTCGGCGGCCATGAACGTTTATACGGTGGATGGCATGGTGCGCGTGCGGCCGACGGATCCGCCGCGCTCGAGTCCGGCGGCGCGCCTCGAGGCGGCGCGCAACGAATACGAGCCGTTCCAGGTGGTGGTGCATGCCGGCGACAGCGCGCTGGAGGAGGTGAGCCTGGCGGCAACGGACCTGCGCGGTCCGGGCGGGCAACGGCTGTCACGGCGGCACCTAACCTTTTACCGCGAGCATTACGTCGAGGTTACGCGTCCCAGCCCCAAGTCTAAAGAAGGCGCCGGTTGGTATCCGGACGCCTTGGTGCCGTTTCTCAATCCTGAAACCGGCCAGCCACTGCGTTCAGGGCGCTTCCAGGGCGCGCCCTTCGCGGTCAACCCCAATGCCAACCAACCGGTATGGATCGACGTCTTTGTGCCCAAGGAGACCGCCCCGGGCGATTACTCGGGGACGGTCACCGTCTCGGCGCGGAACGAAGCGGTTGTGCAGGTGCCGGTGCAATTGCGGGTGTGGGACTTCACGCTGCCCGACACGCCTTCGATGCGGGCCAACTTTGGTGAGTTCGATGATCGGATTGCGGCGGCCCACCGGGTGAAGGTGGATTCGCCCGCGTTCCGGGTTATTGAGCGACGGTATGCCGAGGCCCTGGCGGCGCACCGGATTTGTCCCCCGATTCCAGGTTATCTTTACCCCAAAGTCCTGACGGATGGCGACATTGATCCAGAGGCGACTCATGCGGCGCTCAAGGAGTGGATGGACCACTTTCATGTGACCGGGTTTCCCATCAACCTCATTGGGCGGGAGCCAGTGGGTCGAGACCGGGCGCGGAACGTGAGGTATTTGCGGGCGATGTATGCGTACCTGAAGGCCAACGGATGGGCGAGGTTCGCCTACGTTTATGTGCTCGACGAACCAAATGATGCCGCGGCTTACGAGCAAGTGCGTTTGCGGGCGCGATTGATTCACGAGGCGCAGCCGGGAATCCAGGTGCTTTGCACCGAGCAGCCCCAGCCCCAGGATCCGGCGTGGGGCACGCTCGTCGGCAGCGTCGATCTCTGGGTGCCGTTGTGGACCTTGTTCGAAGAGAAACCGGCCGCGGAGCGGCTCGCGGCCGGCGAGGAACTCTGGTCATACACCGCGCTGTGCCAGGGGGCCAAGGGTCAAGACACACCCTACTGGGAGATCGACTTTCCCCTGCTGGATTATCGCATCCCGGCCTGGATGAACTGGCGCTACGGCGCTACGGGCTTGCTTTACTGGACGACCGTTTACTGGCAGAAGGCTGGCGATGTATGGGGCAACCCGGCGACTTACGTCCCGGGCCGTTCATGTTACAACGGAGAGGGGTCGCTGTTCTATCCGGGCGCCGACGTTGGGTATGCCGGACCGGTGACCTCCATGCGGCTGAAGCAAATCCGTGAGGGATTGGAAGACTACGAGTATATGCGGCTGTTAGCTGAGCGGGGACAGAAAGCCGTGGCCGACCGACTCGTCCGGCGCGAGGCGGAGAGTTGGACGAAATGGGACGAGGAAGCATCGCATCTTTACCGGGCGCGGGAGGAATTGGCGCGGCGGATCACGTCGTTGGCGCGATAGCCGGCGGGGCTGCCGTATAGGAAAAGGCGGGATCGAAGCTGCATGGTGAAGATGACCTG
>JAGWYX010000169.1 GCA_018969165.1 Verrucomicrobiota bacterium | reverse complement strand
CGCGGTCGGGCTCGGCATGGCGGGGGTGCGGGAGGGGGCGGACCGCGCGCGGGTCGCCCGGCTGGCCGCGCGGATTTGGCCGGGGGTGCCGTGCTACGCGAATCATGATTTGGAGACCGCGCTGGCGGCGGCGGAACTCGAGTCGCCGGGCTGGGCGGCGGCGCGGGTGATCGTCTTGAGCGGCACCGGCTCGTGCTGCTACGGTCGCGGGCCGGCGGAGCGGACCGCCAAGGTCGGCGGCTGGGGCCATGTGCTGGGCGACAAAGGCAGCGGGTATGAGATCGGCCTGCGCGCCCTCAAGGCGATCGTTTACTACTACGATCGCGACGGTGTGTGGTCGCGGCTCGGGCAGGCGATCCTGCGGCGGTTATGCTGCAACGAGCCGAACGATTTGATCGGTTGGGCGCAGGGCACCGACAAGCGTCAGATCGCGGCCCTGGCCGTCGAGGTGTTCCGGGCCTGGAACCACGGGGACCGGATTGCCCGCGACATTCTGGCCGGGGCGGCGGACAGCCTGGCGCGCGACGCGGCAAGTTGCGCGCGGCGACTCGAGCGTCGCGGGAGCCCGGTACGATTTTTTTTGACCGGCGGGGTATTGCTCAAGCAGCCGCGGTTTGCGCGGTGGGTGGGGCGCGAGATACGCCGCGCGTGGCCGAAGGCGAAGATTGCGCCGCTGGGGCGCGAGGCGGTCTGGGGGGCGGTCGCGCTGGCGCGGAGGGTTTACGAGGGATCAAGCGGACTCCGTTCGGTTTCCGTCCGGGCGGGTACGGCTCCGCGGGCGACCGGGCGACCGCTGGCGCCGGGGAAGTTGTCGCTGCCGATGGTGGCCCGGGCTGCCGGGTGGTGGGACCTGGAGGAACTGCGGCATTCGCCGACCGAAGGGCGCAATCCGCGGTCGATGAATCTGGATAAACTGTCGCTGGGTGAGGCGATCGCGTTAATGCTGAGCGAGGAGGGGCGGGTGGCCGGCGCGGTATTGGCGGAACGGAAGAACCTCGAAGCGGCCATTCGGCTGGTGGTGGCGGCGTTTCGAGGCGGGGGGCGCTTATTCTACGTTGGCGCCGGGACGAGCGGGCGCCTGGGCGTGCTGGACGCGAGCGAGTGTCCGCCGACGTTTCGGGCGCCGCGGGAGATGGTGCAGGGGATCATGGCCGGCGGTCAGCAGGCCCTCTGGGAATCAGTTGAAGGGGCGGAGGACGATGCCGCGGCCGGAGCGGCGGCCGTGTCGTTTCGCGGCGTGCGGCGCCGGGACGTCGTGGTGGGCATTGCCGCCAGCGGGCGAACGCCATTTGTATGGGGCGCGCTGGCCGAGGCCAAGCGGCTCGGGGCGAAAACGATCCTGATCACCTTTAATCCGCGATTGCGCTTCCCCGGCCGGCTTCGGCCGACGCGAGTGATTGCGCCCGACGTGGGGCCCGAGGTGCTCACGGGTTCGACGCGGCTGAAGGCGGGGACGGCGACGAAGCTGATTCTGAACCTGGTCACAACGCTGTCGATGGTGCGGTTGGGGAAGGTGAGCAGCAACCTGATGGTGGACCTGGCGCCGACGAACGACAAACTGCGAGACCGGGCGGTTCGGATCCTGTGCGAGCTGACCCAGGCGAGGCCGGCCGCGGCGCGAGCGGCGCTGGTGGCGGCGGGTTGGAGCATGGCCGCGGCGCGGCGTCGATTGGGCGGCGCGCGCGGCGGTGCCCGGTGAACGCAGGGAGTGGCGGGCGGCGAAGGCCGACGGCCGATTCGGTGCCGACGCGCCGCGAGTTGAGGACAACTCGCGGTCCGCATCCGCGAGACCCGTCAGGCCGGGAGTCTGAGGCGCGCCGCGTTAGAATTTGATCCGGCCGGCGAGCACGGCGAGGGCCAGGAGGTGGGCGGAGCCACCGAGCAGGATCAGGATCAGGATGCTCATCAGGTAGAGGCCGAAGCCCTTGGTCTGATCCGGCTGCAAGACCAGGGCGACGCCGTGGTAGAGGACGTAGATCGAGCCGACGAGGCCGATGGACCAGGTTACCCAATGACTGAAGGCCGGGACGAAGGTCAGGAAGCGGGCCAGGAAGATGGGGCTATAGCCGTAGGCGATGATGGCGAAGCTCCGGGCGTAGCCGGAGGACAAGCGGAAGCTCTCGACGACCCAGTGTAACAACTGGGCGCCGCAGAAGATCATGAACAAGCCCAGGACCAACTGCGCGGCTTCAAAGCGCACGGCCTGATCGAGCGGGACCTTGACCAGGTGGCTGCTGTAGGCGCCGGCTGCGCCCAGGCGGACCAGGGCGTAGCCTTCGGCCAGGGAACAGAGCAGCATCAACGGGAGGAGGAAGAGGAGCAGGTTGAAGCACACGCCCCGCTTGGCCAGGGCGATTTGATTCCAAGTCCGTGCGGGGGTGAGGAGCAATAAAAGGGCCTTGAGCACGCGGGCAGTGTAGGGCCAGCCGGGCCGCTGACAATCAAATTGCGGGCTAACGGGGCGCCGCGGTGGTGGGCGGCGCGTTGGTCGGTGTCGGCAGATCGAGCCGGGTGCGCAGCACGGCCATCAACTCGGGGCCCAGCGGACTTTGCCGCGGGTCAAGCAATCGGGTGAGCACCTCGTTCTGGAGATCTTTGAACTTAGGCATGCCGACGCGCACCTCGGCCTTGGTGGGAATTTTCGCCTCGAAATTCTGGTAAACCCGGCGGGCGAACAGCATGAAGTTCTCGGCATCCGCATCCGAACCCATCGCCAGGGCGAGGTAGGACTGCTGGATTGGGCCTTCGATGGCGGAGGTGACGCGGGTGTGGGAGGTTTCGGAGACGTCCTCGGTCACGCGGCGGAGGGCGTATTCATCGAGGGTGAGGGTGCCGGGAAGGGATTTATTGTCGGCATACAGGAGGGGGGAAGTGGGGAACCGCTTGCAGAGGTATTTGAACCAGTAGGCGGCTTCGGCCAGGCGGTTGTGTTCGTAAAGGAAATAGACGGCGTCTTTGAGGAAGTTTTTGTGCGCGTTGCGGATATTCTCCTTCTCCATTTGCTCCTGCTTGAGCATGACTTCGTAGGACTCGTTGACCTTGGGGATGATGTCCAGGTTGGGGGCGAACATGAGGGTGTGGGCGTCTTTGGCCACGATGAGGCGACCGCGCTGGAAGGCCAATTGCATGGCCTGGTAAATCATGCGGCGCAGGGGCATGAGGTCGCCGGTGGATTTTTCCATGCCGAGCATGGCCCAGTAGATGGCCTGGGTTTCCGGCAGGCGCCAATCCAGCGGGCCGTAGGTGTCGTCCACGCGCTTCATTTCGCGCGGGTCCAGTTTGTAGGTCTGTTCCAGGACCTGGACGCGGTGTTTGGCCTCGGCGGTCTGGGGACGGAGCAATTCGTCCCAATTGGGGCGGCCGCCGCCGAGGACGGTGGTCATGGCGTCGATCCATTGTTTCTTGTAATAGAAATGGGCGTCGTCCAGGTCCTGGCC
The DNA here is from genome assembly GCA_018969165.1 of Verrucomicrobiota bacterium. Taxonomy (GTDB): domain Bacteria; phylum Verrucomicrobiota; class Verrucomicrobiia; order Limisphaerales; family JAGWYX01; genus JAGWYX01. The sequence continues at coordinate 3,996 of JAGWYX010000169.1, read as the reverse complement.
GATCTTGTGGAAGAAGAAGCCGGCCAGCTCGCGGTAGAGGAGCGGTTCCTTGGGGTTGTAGCGGAGGGCCTGGTCGCGCAGCAGCTCGATGCCGGCCTGGACCCAGCGCCAACGGTCCGGGAATTGGCCGGGAGCGGATTCCTTGAACTTAACGGAGATGTTGTAGGCCATGTTCCAGGCCTGCACGATCCAGACCGTGGTCAAGTGCGGCTGCAATTTCGTGATCCAGTCGGCCAATTGGACCATCTCGAAGTACTTATCCGAGTCCTGCAGGTCCATCATGCGGACCCAGAGGGCATTGGCGATGAGGCCGCGGAATCCACCCAGGGCGACGGTGGTGAAGGCAAGGACGGGGGGGGCGTTTTCGAGGGGCTGGATGCGGGTGAGGCCCATCGCGGTGCGGTCGCGGTTCAAGTGGGACTGGGTGAAGCCGACCCCGACGAGCAGAGCGATCGCCAGGGCGAGCAGGGCGATTTTGTAGGTACGGGGAGACACAGCGAGCGGTTTACTGCTGGCCCTGGGCGGTCGCCAGCTCGCGTCGGGAGAACAGGCTCATCCCCACCAGACTGATCACCCCTCCCAGAAGCAAGCCGATCTGCGCGCACGCCATCCCCAGGTCGGTCCAGGAGATGCTGCGTCCGGTGCTGAGCAGGTCGATCGGGGAGAAGTCCTCGACCAGGCCGATGACCTGGTGCAGGGCGCGAAAGAGCGGCAGCATGAGGTAGTCGATGGGGGCCGGATGATCGGCCACGCCGGTGTTGTGGTTGACGCTCCAGATGCTGCCTTCGTAGAGGATTTGATTGATGGTGCCGGTGGACAAGCCGAGGACCAGGACCGCGACGGCGAGAAAGGAGGCCACGGGGAAGGACAAGGCGCTGGCCGCGGCCAGTCCGATGGCGGCCAGGAGGCCCAACCAGAGCAGGATGATCGCCAAACCCCGGACGTAGTTGGGGCCAAAGCCACCCTGGCGGTAGAGGACCTCGATGCCGTCATCGAGTGGGAAGAGCAGGGCGGTGTCGTTGACGTTGAAGAAATTGATGGTCAGCCGGCCCTGGTCGTCGAGCAGGTTGGGCGGCAGTTGGATTTCGTGGAAGGTGTCCGGCGCCAGACTCATCGGCTGCTGGGTTTGCCAGGAATGCACGGTTTCCGGTCGGCCGACCTGCCACATGGCGGCGAAGGTGGTGCCGGAGAGACCGAGTTGGGCGGTATTGAATTTGACGCGCAGGAAAAGGGGTTGGTTGCGCACCGAGTCCCGCTGGAGGCCGAAATCGATCCGCCAGGTTTTGTACATGCCAGGGGGCACCAATTCGAGTTGGTTGCGGAGTTGTTGCCGGAGTTGTTTGCGAACGAAATCCGGATCGAGTTTGGCGACGGCCGGATCTTGCTTGAGGCGCTGCTGGTAGAACCGCTCGGCGGCGGCGTCCAAGTTGGGCAGGAGCGGCTTGAGCGAGGCGCGGGCGACGAGGATTTCGTTGTGGAGCTTGGCTTGGAGGTCCGGGGGCAGGCGGGAGGCGCGCCACTGGAGCAGCAGGTAAATCGAGGTGCCGGCCAGGGTGAGCAGCGCCAGGTTCAGGAGCATGATCCCGAGCCATTTACCGAGCCAGATTTGCCAGCGGGCGATCGGTTTGACGGCGACCATTTGGATTTGGCATTCCTCGACGTCGCGGGCCAGCGTGCCGCAACCCAGCCAGAGGGTGGACAAGCCCAGGATGGCCGAGGTCAGGCCGAGGGTGTAGGTGAGCAGGATTTGGGTGAACCCTTCCGCGGTGCCATCGTCTTTGATGACCAGCGGCAGGCCGATCACCACCGCCAGCAATAACACGGCCTGCACCAGGAAGAGCCGGAAACGGACGGCGGCCTTGACGGTCAGGAATGCGATGGCAAACAAGCGCTGCATGGTTGGCGTCCCACCCCGGCGGCGGTTACTTGGGCTTGCCGATCAGCGATGACAGTTTTTCGTTCGCCTTGGACAAATCCAACGGCTTGGCCGGCTCCGCCACCGCGGGCGGCGCGGGGACCGGCTGGGCCTTGGTCAACGCCGCGAGTTTCTGGTGGTCCACCATATCGGCCGGCGGGGTGATGACCACCGGGGCCGGGGCAGCCGCCGGCCGGGTGAGTCGTTCGAGGATTTTCGCCGTCGGCGACACCGCCTGGCCGTCGCCGCGCAGATAGGCGGCCACGCGGTGCCCGGAGGTGGCGCCGCTGGTCTCGGCTTCGGCCTGTTTGGCGCGCTGGACGACGCCCAGGAAATAACTCTCGAGGTTCTGGGTCGGCACATCGATCCGAATGCGATCCTCGGCCACGTCGGCGCGGATGAGGTCCAGCACCTGTTGCATGGTCTGGCGCGACAACGTTGGCAGGGTCAACCGAATCGAATCGGGCTCGGCCAGCAGTTCTTTGAGGGTGCCCATGGCCTGGATTTTGCCGCCGTAGTAGATGACGACGCGATCGCACACGTCCTCGACATCGGCCAGCAGATGGCTGCTCAGGATGACCGTCTTGCCCCGCCGCGCCAGGGCCAGGATCAGGTCCTTGACCTCGCGGCAGCCGATCGGGTCCAGGCCCGAGGTGGGCTCGTCGAGGATCACCAGGTCCGGGTCGTTGATGAGGGCCTGGGCCAGGCCGATCCGGCGCTGCATGCCCTTGGAGAATTCGCCGACCACGCGGTGACGGACCTGGCCCAGGCCGACCATTTCCAGGAGTTGCTCGGCGCGATTGCGACGTTCGCGGTCCGGGAGGGCGAAGAGGTTGCCGAAAAAGTCGAGGGTCTCCCCCGAATCCAGGTAGCGGTAGAGGTAGGATTCCTCGGGCAGGTAACCGATGCGGGATTTGGTGGCGACATGGCGCGGCGAGTGGCCGAAGACTTCGACGTGGCCGCGGGTCGGGTAGAGCAGGCCCAGCAGGATTTTCACCGTGGTCGATTTGCCCGAGCCATTGGGGCCGAGCAAGCCGAACACCTCGCCTCGCCGCACCTCGAAGTCCACGCGGTCCACCGCGCGCGCCTTGGGGCGGCCCCAGAAGTCCTTGAAGATTTTCGTCAGGCCGCGGACGGCGACGACGACCTCGGTGGGGGCAGGATCGTTGGCCGTGGGGGTGGAGGCAAGGGCAGCGGCAGGCATGGGCTCAGGCCGGTTTGGGGCTCAATTGCGGCGCGGGAACAGCGGCCGGGCGGCTTGGGATTTCGGGCGGGGGCGCGCCCGGCGCGGCCTGGAACGGTTCGAGTTCCTCGCCCTGCCGGACGAGCCGGGCGCTGTTGAAGACAACGATCAACGAGCCGGTGTTGTGCAAGATGGCGGCGACGATCGGGCCGACTTTGCCCAGGGCGGCCAGGGCCAGGCCGCCGAAGACGAACAGGACGCCGATCAGGAGATTCTGATTGATCAACGAGCGGGTCATGCGCGAGAGCTTCACCAGGAACGGCAGCCGGCGCAGGTCATTGTTCATGAGGGCGATGGTGGCGCTGTGGATGGCCACTTCGCTGCCGGCCGCGCCCATGGCCACGCCCATGTCACCCGCCGCCAGCGCCGGGGCATCGTTGACGCCGTCGCCGACCACGGCCACGCGGTAGCCGCGCGTCTTCATTTGCCGGACGAACTCGACCTTGTTTTGCGGGAGGCACTCGGCGGCGACCTCTTCGCAGCCGATCTCGCGCGCGACGCGGGCGGCGACCGGCTGGCGGTCACCGGTCACCATCGCGACCCGGCGGACGCCGCAACCGAGCAATTCGCTGAGGGAAGCCCGGGCCTCGGCGCGGGTCTGGTCCTGCAATCCGGCCCAGCCGATACAGCGGCCCCGTAGCGCGACGAAGATCAGGCTGAATCCCTCGGCCTCGTTGAGGTCCACGGATTTCAGAAAATCTTCCCGGACGCCGTTGTCGCGCAGCCATTGCGCGCGGCCGACGAAGACCTCGGCCCCGTCCACGAACGCGCGCACGCCGCGACCGGCCGCCTCGCTGAATTGCTGAGGTTCGGCCAGGGGGACGCCGGCTTCGTCGGC
>JAGWYX010000168.1 GCA_018969165.1 Verrucomicrobiota bacterium | reverse complement strand
GAACGAGTTCATCAGCGCAAGATCGGTGTCCGAGTTGGGGATCAGTTCCAGGAGCCGCATGTAGCGCGGCGGATTGAAGAAGTGCGTGGCAAAGAACCGCCGCCGATACTCGGACGGGAGACCTTCGACGATGCCGTTGATGGAGAGGCCGGACGTGTTGGTGGTAACGAGGGCGCCGGGCCGGGCGAGCGCGGCGATTTTCTGGTGCAACGCCTGCTTGAGGTCCAATCGCTCGAGCACGGCCTCGACGATCCAATCCGCGTCCTGGATGTCGCGAAGATGGTCCTCGACATTGCCGCACGCGACCAGGCCGGCGCCTTCGGGGACGAACAGCGGCGTGGGCGACAGCTTCCTCGCGCGGTCGAACAGCGTTCGAGTGAGACGATTGCGCACCTCGGGCGAGTGAAGCGTGAGCCCGCGCTTTTGTTCGTCGGGCGTCAACTCGCTCGGCACGATGTCCAGGAGCCGGACGGGGATGCCAACATTGGCCAGGTGCGCCGCGATCTGCGCGCCCATGGTGCCGGCGCCGATGACCGCAGCCTTCTTGATCGTGAGCATGGGGGGCAGGGGTTTGGGGTGGAGTGAAGGTTCACGCCGCAACCCGGCTGTGGACTCGTTGGGCTTGGCGCAGTTCGCGGCGGAGGTATTTGCCGACGGCGGATTTGGGCAGCGACGGTCGGAACTCGATCAGGCGCGGCACTTTGTAAGCCGCCAGACGCTCGCGGCAGAAGGCGATGATCTCGTCCGGTGCGAGCGCCTGACCGTCCTTCACGACGACAAAGGCCTTCACCGTTTCACCGCGGTAGGCGTCGGGCACGCCAATCACCACCGCCTCCTTGATCCGCGGATGCTGGAACAGGACTTCCTCGACTTCGTGGGGATAGATGTTGAAACCGCCGGCGATGATGAGGTCCTTCTTGCGGTCCACAATGTAGTAATAGCCGCCCGCGTCGCGCTTGGCGATGTCGCCGGTGTAGAGCCAGCCGTCACGGAGCACCGCGGCCGTTTCCGCGGGTTGGCGCCAATAGCCCCGCATCACCTGCGGCCCGCGAATGGCGATTTCGCCCGCCGCGCCGACCGGCAGTTCGCGCGTGCCGGTCTTCAGGTCCATGATGCGCGCCTCCGTGTCCGCGATGGGCAGACCAATGCTGCCGGAGCGGATGTCGCCGTTGGGCGGGTTGATGTGTGTCACGGGCGAAGTTTCCGTCAGGCCGTAGCCCTCGACGAGCTTGCCGCCCGTCAGCGCCTCGAACTTCTCCCGCACCTGCACCGGAAGCGCCGCGCCGCCGCTCATGCACATGCGCAACCGACGAAAGCCGTGGCGGCGCACGCCCGGCACGCCGTTGAACGCGACGTACATCGTTGGCACCCCGTGGAAGATCGTCGGGCGATATCTGCGGACCGCGTTCAAGGCCGTCTTCAGCTCGAAGCGCGGGAGGATGACGACCGTCCCACCGCACCGGATGCCGGAAATCATCACGCAAGTCAACGCGAAGACATGGAACAGGGGCAGCGCGGCCACCATCGTTTCGCGGCCGTGGCGACCGATGCCCAGCCAGTCATTGGCCTGGCAGGCGTTGCTGACCAGGTTGCGGTGCGTGAGCATTGCCCCCTTGGCCGTGCCCGTAGTGCCGCCCGTGTACTGAAGGCACGCCACCTCGTGCGTTCCCGTCTCGACCGGCGTCGGATGGTTTCCGACGCGCAGCAGATCGCGCCACGCCACCGGCGGGTTCGAGACCGGGGGAAGAAGCCCTCGAAAAGGTCCGCGCCGTGCTCCCCTGCAACCCGCTCCGCGAACAAAGTCCGGCTCGGGCAGCCGCAAGGCGGCCTCGCCTGCCCGGGGGCCGCGGTTGGCGGCGCCGCAGTCCGCTCTCGCGAGGGTCCCGACGTTCGAAGGGAACTCGAGCGTGCGTCGCAGCGAGTGTTTGAGTGCCGCGTAATTCCTGGGCGCGTAATCCCGCCAGCCCAGAAGCACAACCTGCCGAACGTCCGGGCACTCGGTCCGGGCGGCTTCGACGACAGGGGAGAGGCGGCGATCCGCGATCACGACGCTGACCCCCGCGTCGCGCCATTGGTGGCCGGCCTCGCGCGGCGTGTACATGGGGTTGGTCGGCGTGACGATGGCGCCCGCGCGCAACGCGCCGAAGAAGGCGATGATGAACTGCGGGCAATTCTGCATCAGGAGCGCCACGCGGTCGCCCGGTTGCACACCCAGGGCCTGCAGGCCGGCGGCGGCGCGGTTCACCTGGTCCAGCAACTCCGCGTAGCGGATGCGCGTGCCGAAATAGACGAGCGCCGCTTGCCGCGCGGATCTGCGCGTGGTCTGCTCGAGCATTTCGCACAGGGTGATCCTGGGGTAGTTCACGGTTGTCGTTCGCCTTTCGCCGGAAATTGTGCCACTCGCTGAGGGGAGCGACGCATCAGCAGACTGGCTCGGATCGCCTCGCCATCCATCCGCCAGGGGCGGGGACAGACTGTTCCCGGTGCTGGCGGGGACAGGTTGTCCCCGCTCCGATGGGTCCACGCGGCTTCCGACAGCTTCGGGAATTTGGAATCACCGCAACCCGGCAGGCGGAGGGGCCATTTCCTGCGTGTGGGATCCGTTCACTCCACGCGGGCGGTGGTTTGTTCCATAAGCCAACCATGGAATTCAAGACTGGAGCTATTTACTGCACGGGGGCGCTAGTGCGTTCGGTAATAAACCACGTGGTATCGAGCTTGTTGTTCGAGGGAAAGCCGTTGTGCTCCGACTTGATGACCGGCTGAACCGTGCCGGCCTGGGTCGTGGGGTTGTACGTGTCCTGCCATCGGTGGATCTCCCCGTGCCCGTCGGCAAAGCCCAGCCCGCAGGCCCCGGCGTGATAGCTGGCCGGCAGGTCCGTCCACCCCAAGCCTCCCGGCATGCCATTGATCAACCAGCCGTCGTTGATGCTGTCCGGATGCTCATCCACAAACACCCACAGCATCGTCGGCGACGGCGCCTTGATATCGGAGAGCTTCTGGTAGCTGTAATAGCCTGGGGTCGGGGTGCCGCCGACGACGCCGATGTAGGCATTCATCGAGACGCTGCGAACCCGGGGCAGCTTGGCGCCTCTCTCGATGCAAGTATAGACGTCCGCCGGGCACTTGTAGATGCCAATGTTTTTGGTGTAGGGACCAATCTTGGCATGGGTCAGGAAAAGCGTGTTGGTATTATCCGTGTTGCCCGGGTTGAAATCCAGCCACCCGTCCACCCACCCGCCCCGGCTCTGGCTGCCGCTGGCGTTGGGCGGGACCCGCTCCTGGTTGTCTTCCGCGTACATGATCCAGGCCAGGGTCAATTGCTTTTCATTATTCATGCAATAGACGGCCTGGGCCTTGGCTTTGGCCTTGCCCAAGACTGGCAGCAGCAGGCCCGCGAGAATCGCGATGATCGCGATCACGACGAGCAACTCGATCAGCGTGAAGCCCCGTCGGCGGCCCGCACGAGGGCGCGACCCCTCGGCCGTCCGGAGGTTTGAAATTCTCATAAAACTTATCATTCTGACTGCAGCCACCGCTCGGCTCATAAGCAGTGCAGCTAAACAATACAATATATTCTACTCTTGCAACGCGACCGTGTCCCCCGCGCGCACAGAAGGGCTCCCGACGGTTCACGGCCGCCCTCGGTGACCTCCCTCCCCGGCGAGGAGAGACGCGGGACGCGGCCTCGACCACGTCCCGCGCGCAGTCGTTACCGGGCCAGCCGGATGAAGAGGGGGCCGGCCCCCATCGGCAGCGTGACCGGCGGCGCGACATTGCCCGCCGTCGCGTTGGCCCAGGCGCCCGACGCCAGCGACGACCGGGTTTGCACCGTGAACAGGCCATCCGCCGCCTCCCACGAGAGCACGACATTGGTGCCCGACAGGGTGACCGTCAGCGTCGGACTCCCCGTGACGACTGGCAAGCCGACGACCGTATAGACCGTCTGCTCCGCCAGGCTGTCGGGTCCCGCGGTGGCGTTGTTGGTGCTGTTGATTGTGCCCTTGGCGGCGATGCAAATCTGGCGCGTGGTCATCGCCACGACCGGGCTTGCGGTGATGAAGCCGGACACCGCCGTCGGATCCTGATCGTGATTGACGAATGGGTAGAACGAGTGCCCCAGCCAGGCAAAGTTGGCGCCGTCAAACTGGCCCACCCGCGCGACCGTCTGCAGGCCGAAGGCGGGATTGGGCTGGTACACATAGGCCACGCACACCTGGTCCAGCCCGTTCACGGCGACGCTCGTCCGATCGCACGTTTGCACCGCCGGATCGCCGTCGCTCACGATCGTCCCGCCGGCAAACTGGCCCGTGCGCGAATCCCAAGCGGCTATCCCCACCTGGTTCTTGCTCGAGCCGAGCGGACCGGCCAGGTAGGCGTAATAGCTGTCAATGTTGCCGCCCAGCCGGGTGCCGTCGCCGCGGTCCAGGCTGGTCCACGCCATCCCACTGCTCGACGCGACGCCGTTGCTGGAGGTCAGATTGCCATTGTCGTCGAAGAAGTAGAGGGAGGTTTGCACCCGGATGCAAAAGCCGCCTTTGACCGGGCACATGTTGTCCCAGATACTCCGGGGATCCACCAGCGTGGGCCCTTTGACGACGGAGCCATCCGGGCGAATGATCGCAAACGTGGTGACTTCCCCCACGGTGCTGGAAATGGTCGTCTTGTCATCGATCATGACCACGATGTTCCCGTTGTCCAGGAAGTCGGACCGCCCGCCGGTGCGGGAGGTTTGCGGCGAGTCGTGGTTGGGGCCCATGGCGCCGACGAAGTTGCCATACACGTAATCCCAGGCGTTGGTGACCGGCGTTTGGACCAGCGTGTTCGGGTCCAGGCTGAAGATCTGTTCCCCGCAATACCGGTTGTTGCCTTGATAGATATCGTTGTTGCTCCAGCGCGCCACCGTCTGGAACGCCGCAAGCTGCCCGAGCGACACCTCGGCCTCGGTAATGAACTTGTTCGACCCCGAACGCTGGTCCCCGGCGACGCGCCCGGGATTCCCATTTTGGCGCGAGAGATTGATCTGCCCCTTGAACGGCGAACCGTTGTCGCCATAGAAGCAATAATCAACCTTGGCCGGCCCTCCGGCGGCCGGTTGTTTGGCCAAAGCGAAGTTCTGGTTGGCCGTGGTCCGATCCACCCAGCTCCCGTCATTGGCAAACGTGTTGAACTCGATCAGGAACGTGCTGTCGCCGACGGAACTGATGTAGGGCTCCCAGTTGCCCAGCGTGGCATACGGGGTCGGGGCGCCGCTGCTGTTGTCCACCGGCTGATTCGCCAGCTTGATGAAGCCGTTGGTCACCGTGTTCGCCACCGTGTCAAACCAACAGGCGACGTCCGGCACAATCTGGGCCAGTCCCGCCGAGGTTGCCCCGCCAGGATACAGGTAGATGGGATTGGAAAAATCGCTGGTCGCGGTCCGGCCCAGCGGCGTCCCGGCTGGGTCCTCGGAGTAATTGGCGGTGACGATCACCTGACCGGGGCCCAGGTCCGCCAATCCGGGCAAGGTGATGTTAAAGCTGCCGGAATTGGTCACCGGGAAGGAGCCGATATATTTCCTGCCCTGGGGGAAGCCGTTGCCTTGCAGCTCCGCGAGGGCGAAGGCCTGGCCGTTGGTCCAACCTTCCGGATCAAGCTGATAGACGTCAATGGTGACGTTCGTGAAGGGCGCAATCCCCGGGGCGAAGCTGCCCGCCAGGTGCGGGTAGATGCTGGTGGTTGGATCCAGGGCCGGAATCATCCCGTTGGCAGAATTCGTGTCCACGTACGTCAGGAAGAAATTCGTGAACGCGGTGAGGAGGGTGCTGGCGCCATTGGCATAGTTGATGGGGGCCAAACCGTTGCCGACCATCACGTTCCCCCGCAGGGACACCCAAGCGTTGGAAGACGTGGTCGCGCTCGCATTGTTCGGACTGGGATTCTCATAGGCAAGGAACGGAACAATACCCGAGTCAGTGGCCGGCGGGGTCCCGAAGGCCGCGAGCGGCCAATTATTGTAGAAATGGTTTGCCTGGGCAGCGATGGTGGCCGCGCTACGGCTGGAGGCGAAATCGGAGCCGATGATGAGCCGGGAATGGCCGTCGCCACTGTCATCCAGGTACAAACCGCTCATGAAGAAAGCGCTGTTCGTCAGCCGCCTCCCGTCCACCCCAATCCCCCAGGTGTTGCCGGCGATCAGGAACAGATTGCTGCTGCTCCGATACCAATGAATCACCGCCGGGGCCTGGTGTGTCAACGAGGCTTTCCCGATCATGCCCGCAATCGGTCCCCACAGGTTGCCCTCGTCGGCGTCGTTCACGCCATCTCCATCCGTGCCAATGACCATCGGCCGACCCTCCGCAGGACTGCTCGCATAAATTTCACCATAGCGGCCACATTCCACGACACAGCCTACTTGCGAGATCCAGGCCGCCGCCAGCGGGGCGGGGCTATCCACTGAAAAGTCCCACGGTGTGACGCCGTCCGGCATCATGCCGATGAAATTACCGGAAACCCGCAAACGCAGCGGTTCACCCCCGAACGTATAAACCCCACCGGTAAACACATTGAACTCGGACCGCGGATTGGACGAGCCCGGGGCCACGCCGATAGTCAAACCCACATTCGGCAGGCCCGGTCGGCGGGTCGCGTCCCCGGCGGGCTGGGGACCGTCGTCGCCCTTGTGACGCGGAAAGTTGATCCAATTGAAGCACATCGTGACGGCGCTCTTGGACCTATTGGTCGGGTTGACGCCGAACCAGCACCCCGCCACGTGGCAATTACGGGAGTCGCCCAGGGGATAGTCCAGGGCGTCCTTGATAGTGGTCTCCAATCCGTAATCGTGGGCGATGGCGATGCCGTAGAGGGCCTGGGAGCCCCCGCTATTGACGTAATTCGCCATGTTGTCGGCCAGGAACGCCAGGCCTTTGATGGTGACATTGGTCGAGCGATAGATGCCCAGGAGGGCCAACTCACCGGGGCCGAAGCACGCCCCCGGCGCCGAGGCCATGGCGGCATTGTTGATCGGCGGGTCGCTCGTCGCCAGCGTGCCGTCGAAACTGTCGATGTCCAGACTGCGCCCGTGAGCGTTCCGCCCGTCAATCACGATCTGGATTTGGGCGTTGTTGGGCGCGGTGATGGGATTGCTGTTGGGCACCGCCCCCGGCTGCGTGTAGCCGTCAATGGTGATCCCGTGCTTCTGGTAGATCAGCGGGAAACCGGCTGGCGGCACCTGCAGGAAGTGCGGGCCTGCGCCCGGAATATTGAAGGCGATCGTGTCGCCCGGACTGCAATTGGTGAGGGCCCAATAGAACGTGCCTGGCGCACCAATGTTGTTGACCCCGTCATCCGGCACGGTGACCGTCACCGTGGCCGCCTGGGCAGCCAGGAGGGAGGACAGAATGACCGACGCTGCGAGGGTTTGGCACGTGAGCTTTTTCATAATAAGCGGATTCTTGGTTGAC
>JAGWYX010000167.1 GCA_018969165.1 Verrucomicrobiota bacterium | reverse complement strand
CGTGCCCGAACCGCAAGGCGTGCTGCGGCCGGTCGAGGACGACCCAGCCGCGCTCCGCATTTTTCCAACCCGCGCTCAGACCTCATTCCCGGTCGGTTGGGGTAGGCGCGGTTTTGGTGTGCTTCCGGTATCTCCGCTGTGCCCCTGCCTGTCGGCAGACAGGCGCCTCGCTCATAGAGTCCTTGAGTTCCGAAACTTGTTGTGGTCAGATCAAGTCTTGGCGTCCACGCCGTTTCTCCGGTCCTGTTCCTCAAGGACTCTATAAGCGAGACGCGCGCACGGAATGAACGAAGGCAAAGATCAATCTAAGATGCATGGCAAAAGTGACCTGAGGTCGGAGGCGACGTATCGCTAGTGTTCGAGCCCTCGACAGCACAATCCACTCCGGTGACCGCCTGGGCCGGGGTGAGCGCCTACGGCGACCCTGCCGGGGTCCGCGCGTTGGTGGATCAGGCCCTGGCCGCCCTGCCCGACTCGGCGCGGCTGATCGAGCCCGCGAACCGGGTGGTGCTCAAACCGAACTGGGTCAAGGAACACGACGAACGCCACCCCGGCCCCGGCCAGTGGGAGCACGTGGTCACCCACCCGGTCGTCATCGAGGCGGTCGCGCGCTGGGTCGCCACCCGGTTGCACGGCCGCGGGTCGATCACGATCTGTGACGCGCCTCAGACCGACTCCTCGTTCGCCACGCTCCGGAAATACTGCGGCCTGGACGACCTGGTGGCGCGGTGCCGCGCCGATTATCCCGGCGTCGAGTTTGAAGTGCTGGACCTGCGTCCGGAGGAATGGACCGCGGTGGACGGGGTGACGGTGGCCCGGACGCCGCTGCCAGGCGATCCGCGCGGCCACACCCGGGTCTGCCTGAACGAGGCCAGCGAGTTTGTCGGCTACAGCGGTGAGGGCCGGCTTTACGGTGCCTCCTACGACCTGGCGGAGACGAACACCTTGCATCACGGCACGCGCCACGAGTACCTGCTCTGCCGCACCCCGATGGACGCCGACGTGTTCATCAACCTGCCGAAGCTCAAAACGCACAAAAAGGTCGGCCTCACGTGCGCCCTGAAGAACCTGGTCGGCATCAATGCCAACAAGAACTGGCTGCCGCATCACACCGAAGGGACACCCGAGACCGGCGGCGACCAGTTCCCGGCGGCGACGACGAAGGCGCGGCTGGAGGGGGCCTGGATGGGCACGGCCAAGCGCTGGCTGAAGCACCGCCCCCGGATTTCGCGCTTGTTCGTGCCGGTCAAGAAGGTCGGGCGCCTGGTGTTTGGCGACACCCGGCGGGTGGTCCGCTCGGGCAACTGGCACGGCAACGACACCTGCTGGCGGATGGTGCTGGATTTGAACAAGTGCCTGTTTTTCTTTGACGGCCGCGGCGAGCGTCGCGTCCGGCCTATCCGGTACCTGGCCGTGGTGGACGGGATCATCGGCGGCGAAGGCAACGGACCGATGTCACCGGACCCGAAACCGTGCGGCGTCATCCTGGCCGGGACGCATCCGGTGGCGGTGGATTGCGTGGCGGCCACGCTGATGGGGTTTGACTGGGAGCGACTGCGGCTGCTGCGAAACAGTTTCGCGATGCGCGCCCTGAATTTCGTTCCGTTCAGCGCGTCGGCGATCGAGGTGGTGTCGAATCACCCGGCCTGGCAGGGGCCGCTGAGCGGGATCACCGCTCCGTTTCATTTTCGTCCGCATTTCGGCTGGGTTGGGGCGATCGAGAAGCAGCCCGGCGCGCTGGCGGCATGAGCCTGGAGGACCGGCTCTATCCGTTTCTGGCGGTGTACGACCGGTTGCCGCAGGGTTTACGCCGGGCGTTGGGGTTCACTTACCGGCAGTTGCCGGTGTCCTGGCGGCTGGGCAAACACTACGCCGAATTCAAGCGGTTGGCGACCGAGGGCGAGCACTGGTCGCCAACGGAGGTCGAGGCCTATCAGGTCAAGGAACTGCGGCGCGTGCTGTTGCAAGCGGCCAGTTACTGCCCGTTTTACCAACGCCATTTTGCCCAGGCGCGGTTCCGTCCGGAACAGGTGCACGGCCTGGCCGATCTACGGGATTGCCCGTTCACGGCCAAGCGCGACCTGCAGGAGCATCTGCCGGAGATGGTGTCCAGCGCCGTCCCCGAATCGCAGCGGCTGTATATCACGACGGGCGGTTCGACGGGCGTGCCGGTCGGGTTTTACCTGCACCGGGGCATCAGCCGCCCCAAGGAACAGGCCTTCTGGGAAACGATCTGGCGGCGGGCCGGTTACTTCGAGGGGGCGCGGCTGGCCGTGATTCGCGGGCAGGTGGTTTCGGAGCGTGCGCGGGGGCGGATCGCCCTGTACGACGCCACGCGCGACTGGCTGCTGTTGTCCTCGTATCACCTGACGGCGGAGCGGTGGCCGGAGTATCTGGCGGAGCTGGAGCGGTTCAAGCCCGACCTGGTGCACGCCTATCCGTCGGCCGCGCTGCAACTGGCCGAGTACCTGGAGGCCGCCGGGCAGACCTGGCGCCTGCCGCTGCGGGGGCTGCTCTGCGGTTCCGAGCGGCTGACCCGGCCGCAGAAGCGCATCCTCGAACGGGTCTTCAAATGCCGTGTTTATGGCTGGTACGGCCATGCGGAACGGGTGGTGCTGGCCGGCGAAGGCGCGCGGACCGAGTGGTTTTATTTCGTGCCGCAATACGGCCTGGCCGAGTTCGGGCCACCGGACGAAAATGGCTTGTGCGAGATCATCGGGACATCGTTCCATAACCTGGTGATGCCGCTGATCCGATATCGAACCGGTGACTTTGCGCGTCTGGCGGAGCCGCCACGCGACGGCGAACCGGAGTTCGGCTGGCCGGCGGCACTCGAGATCGCCGGACGCGAGCAGGAGTTCCTGGTCAGTGCGACCGGCCGGCGGATTTCGCTGACGGCCTTCAACATGCACGACGGGATTTTCGACGGTTTGTACGCCGTGCAGTTCTTCCAGGCCGCGCCGGGGCGGGCTGAATTCCGGTATGTGGCGGGTCCGGATTTCGAGCCGAGGCGGCTGGCGAAGCTGGCCAGTGGCGTCGCCCGGAAGCTCGGCGACGATTTCCAGATCGAGTTCAAGGCGGTGCGGGAGGTGGAGAAGACGGCGCGCGGCAAACACCGCTGGCGGGTGGGTCCGCTCCTCGACGGCGCCGGCGACCAGGCATGATCGGACCGGCTGCATGAATTTCGCCGAGCTGCGCTTCTGGGGCTGGCTGGCCCTGGGATTGATTTGCGTGGTGACCGCCCGCGGCATTTTGGGGCGCGTGGCGGCCGGGCGGATGCCGGTATTCGACAAGGTGGCCCTGTTCAGCCTGGGGCTGTTCCTGCTGCTGTGCGTGAGCTGGGTCACGTTCATCATCTTCCTGTGCGTGGCGGTCGGGACCTACCTGGGCCTGGGCTGGATCCTGCGTTACCACGCGGCGCACGCGACGGAGTATCTGCTGGTGCTGATCCCGCTGCAGTTGTTGCCGCTGGCGTATTACAAATACTCGGATTTCCTGGTGAACCAGGTGCTGGGCCTTCAGGCCGTGGGGCTGGAGCACCTGATCATCCCGGTCGGCATTTCCTTTTATACCTTCCAGAAGGTCGCCTTTGTGATCGATACGCTCGCCTTCCACGAGCCCCTCCCGGCCCTCCTGGACTACTTGAATTTCGCCGGGTTCTTCCCGCAAATCGTGGCCGGCCCGATCGAGCGGCGGCGCGATTTGTTGCCGCAGATGGAGCGGTTTCGCTTCCGGTGGGACCCGGAGGCGATCGACGAGGGCGCCGGCTGGGTGGCGTTGGGCCTGTTCTTCAAATGCGCGCTGGCCGACAATCTGGCGACTTATTTCGACGCCAGTTCGGTCACCAATCCCTACCTGATCTGGCTGGCCAACGGGGTATTTGGCCTGCGGATTTACTATGATTTCGCCGGCTACAGCCTGATCGCCGTCGGACTGGGGCGGGCCTTGGGCATCCGGCTCACGCTGAATTTTCTGAGTCCCTATTGCGCCACCAGCGCGACGGAATTCTGGCGGCGTTGGCATGTCACGTTGAGCCAGTGGTTCCGGGATTACGTCTATATCCCGATGGGCGGGGGGCGGACCCCGGTCTGGGCGTGGAACGTCGCGGTCGTGTTCGTGGCCTCCGGTATCTGGCACGGGGCGGGATGGAATTTCGTGCTCTGGGGCGCGTTGCACGCGCTGTTTCTGATCACCAACCGGCGGTGCAAGAACTGGATTCCGGCGGCCTTCCCGAGCTGGCTGCTGACGATGGTGGCCAGTTTCTACGCCTGGCTTTGCTTTTACGAACGGCGAACCGGCGTGTTGCTTGCGAAACTGCGGGTGCTGCTCACCCCGCACGCTTATCAACTCGACGCGCTGCGGGCCGCAACCCATCACTGGGCGCCGGGCGACGCGATGGTCCTGGCCGGGTTCATGGCCCTGGCGGCGTCGGTTCTGCTGCTGGAGTGGGTCTCAGTTCGGCGCGAGAACCAGCCCTACTATTATTTGCGTCGCCGGCCGGTCCTGGTGGGGCTGGTGATCCTGACCGTGCTCCTGGCACCGGAAACCCACAACAGTTTCATCTACTTCGCCTTCTAACGCATGCGGCCGCGCTTTGCATTGAGACTGCTCGGGGTGGCGTTACTGACCTGGCTGGCCAGCGCGCTCTACACGGTTCGCTGGAATCCCGAGATCGCCTTCTTCCGTCGCGCCGACCGGCTGAAGCAGACTTGGGCCGAGCAATTGGATCGCCGGTTTCCGCACAAGGTCGTCGTGTTCGGCGGTTCGAGTTGCACCGTATCCATCGATGGCGCCGGTTTGCTCGAACACGAGCAATTGCCGGTGCTGAACCTGGGTCTGGGCGCCGGCATGGGGGCCAAAGTGTTGACCGAGTACGCCCTGCAGCACACCCGGCCGGGAGACACCGTGGTAATGGCAATGGAACCCCCATTGATCGCGGCGACCCTGGGTGTCCCCGCGCTCGGCGTCCAATTCTGTTATGCCACCGGCGACACCGCGGTGCTGCGGAACCTCGAGGGCTGGTCGTGGCCCGGCACGGCCATGGACTTGCGCCCGGGCGGTTATCATACGTTCACATTGCTGGGCAAACTGCTCCTGCACCAGCCACTCTACCGCTATCGCCAGAGCGAACTCCAACCAGGCGGCTGGCACCGGCTCGAACTCCAGCGGGCCTTCGTGCCGGATGAACCGACGCCGCTCGCCTTGGTGGACGAAGACCGAGCCTGGTTGGCCGGCCTGCGCGACTGGTGTCATCGCCATGAGGTGCGGATCGCTTACTCACTCCCCTGGGCCTACGCCCCCGCGGCACGCGCCGAGGCGTATCGACGCCGCAACGCCGCCTTTTTGCTGCAGGTCTCCCGTTACCTTCCGGTGCTCAAGGATCCGCGCCTGGGCGTCTATACGGTGCGGACCGGCTTTGCCGACACCGAATGGCATCTGATCCCAGCCGCGGCGGAGTTACGCTCCAAGGAATTGGCGCAGCAGGTGCGCGCTTGGCAATGCTGGTCGCCGGCTGAGCTGGGCAACTTCAAGTGACGCTGGGGAGCGGCGGTGGCGCCGCGGTCGGGCGCGGGAGGGGCGCGCCGAAAGACAAAAGGCGGTTAGTTTTTCACAATTCGTGGTGAGCACTCGCTGGCCAGTTCATACACATTGGCCACAACGAATGGATCAAAGAGGGCGCATACCAACACGGTCGCCGGCATGCCGCTGGCCGTGCATGAATTTCGTCAGGGCCCGCCGTGGCCGTATGCAGGGGACGAACCGTCAGGGTGGGCTGGTCCTCGATCGAAAGGGCCACGGCATTGTCTGTGGAAAAAGGGCGACGAGGACGCATAACGTGCGGGCCCTGACACAAATCTAACCGCGCGCCGCCTGGCGGCCTTGTGGCCGCGGGGGCGCAGCGGCTTGCAGGGTGCAGGAGTCCGGCGGCCGACCGGACATCCTGCAACCTGCGGCATTGAACCAGGCGCCCGCAGCCGGTCAAAAGTCCCCCCGGCCTGAGTCAGTTATTCTCCCATTATCCGATTGCGCTCTGGCCAACGTCAACGCAAGCTGAACCGATGAATGCTGAAATCAGACAACTGCTGGGAAGCAGCGCGGAGGATCTGCTCAGTCACGTGTGCCAGACGGTGTCCAAGGACAAACTGCACTTGCCCGGGCCCGATTTCGTGGATCGAGTTTACGCCCTGTCCGACCGTTCCAATCGGGTATTGCACAGCCTGTCCCGGATTTTTGGCCACGGGCGCTTGAGCGGGACCGGTTATTTGTCGATCCTGCCGGTGGACCAGGGCATCGAGCACTCCGCGGGCGCCAGCTTTGCGCCCAATCCGGATTACTTTGACCCGGAGAACATCGTCAGACTGGCACTGGAGGGCGGTTGCAACGCGGTTGCCTCGACCCTGGGGGTGCTGGGCGCGGTGGCGCGTGGCTATGCGCACCGAATTCCTTTCATCGTCAAACTGAACCACAACGAATTGCTCTCCTACCCGAACACCTTCGACCAAATCTACTTTGCCCAGGTAGAACAGGCCGCGGACCTGGGCGCCGCTGCGGTGGGGGCCACCATCTATTTCGGCTCGGCTGAATCGCATCGGCAATTGCAGGAGACCAGCCGGGCCTTCCAGCGCGCCCACGAGCTGGGCCTGGCCACCGTCCTCTGGTGCTACCTGCGCAATCCCGCGTTCAAGCAGGACAAGGACTATCACACCAGCGCCGACCTCACTGGCCAAGCCAATCACCTCGGCGTCACCATCGAGGCCGATCTGATTAAACAGAAACTCCCGACCAACAACGGCGGGTATCGCGCCTTGCAGAAATTCGGGATGACGCATGACCTGGTTTACAGCCGGTTGACCAGCGAGCATCCGATCGATCTGACCCGTTATCAGGTCCTCAACTGTTACCTGGGCCGCGCGGGGCTCATCAATTCGGGCGGGGCGTCGGGCAAGGACGATTTCGCCGAGGCGGTCCGGACCGCGGTCATCAACAAACGTGCCGGAGGCACCGGCTTGATCTCGGGGCGCAAGGCTTTCCAGCGGCCGATGAAGGAAGGGATCAAGCTCCTTCACCTCATCCAGGACGTTTACCTCGATCCGACCATCACGGTCGCCTGAACAACCGGTTGAACGGCCGGCTGGCCAGGCGCTCGCACGCCCGGCGGTCCAGCAACGAGCGCCGAAACTGGGCCAGGTCCGCCCCGCAATCCTCCTGGAAGCAGAGTCGTTGCTCTCGCGAGCTGAGGCAATCCAGGTCCAAGAGGTCGTCGTGTCCCACCACACACTGCCCGGCCAGGACGCGGACGCAAAAATCCGCGCGCAAGGCCGGGTCGCGCCCCTGCCACCGGTCGCGCCAGTCGAAATCCCGCTCATATTTGGACCGGAGCAAGCCGGCGATGTGTCGCGGGTGCCAGCCGAGCGCCAGCAGGACGCGGACGACACGTTCAAGGGCTCCC
>JAGWYX010000166.1 GCA_018969165.1 Verrucomicrobiota bacterium | reverse complement strand
TGCTGGCGATCATCGAGAGCGTCCGCCGGCGGCCGCTGAGCCTCAAGGTCCAGGAATACGCCACCACGACCTTCGCCGTGTTGCTGATCTCGTTCATGCTTTACGTCACGTTCTTCGACATCAAACGGGTGCCGCTCTTCAAGCTCATGTTCCAGCACCGGCCGCAGATCGAACAGACCGATCGCCCGGCGTCCGCTCCCGCGCCGGTCCCGTCCGTGCCATGACCTACTGTCCTTCGCCTTACTTCTATCGGCGACGGCAGACGCGCGAGGTGGTCGTCGGTGACCCCGCCCGCGGGGGGGTGGTGATCGGCGGCGATCACCCGGTGGTCATCCAATCGATGATCACCTGCGACACGATGGACACGGCGGCCTGCGTGCGGCAGACCCTCGAACTGGTCGCCGTGGGCTGCCAGATCGTCCGCATTACCGCCCCCACGGTCAAAGACGCGGCCAATCTCAAGCACATCGTCGCCGAGCTGCGCGCGCGCGGCTGCCGGGTGCCGATCGTCGCCGATATCCACTTCAAACCCGAGGCGGCGATGGAGGCGGCGCAATGGGTCGAAATGGTCCGCGTCAACCCCGGCAACTACGCCGACAAGAAGAAATTCGCGGTCAAGGAATACACCGCCGCGGAATACGCCGCGGAATTGGAGCGGCTGGAGGAGCAGTTCACCCCGCTGGTCCTGCGCTGCCAGCAACTGGGCCGCGCCCTGCGGATCGGCACCAACCACGGCTCGCTCAGCGACCGGATCATGAACCGGTTCGGCGATACCCCGCTGGGGATGGTCGAGAGCGCGCTCGAGTTCGCCCGGATCGCCCGCCGGCACGATTTCCACAACTTCAAGTTCTCGATGAAATCCAGCAACCCGAAGGTGATGATCGAGTGCTACCGGTTGCTGGTGGCCCGGCTCGATGGCCTGGGGCCGGATTGGAATTACCCGATCCACCTGGGCGTTACCGAGGCCGGCGAAGGCGAGGACGGCCGGATCAAGAGCGCCATCGGCATCGGCTCGCTCCTGTGCGACGGTCTGGGCGACACCATCCGGGTGTCGCTGACCGAGGATTCTCCGCGCGAGATCGAGGTGTGCCGCGATTTGCTGGCGCAAATCCCGCGGTTGACCGTGGGACCCTTAAAGCGCGCAATCGAATCGACTTTCCCCTTCGACCCATTCCGGTTCGAGCGCCGGGGCACGCCGGAGATCGAGCTGAGCGAAACCACGCACTGCGGCGGGCAACAGCCGGCGCGCGTCGTCGTCACCCGCGCCGCCTGGGACAAGCTCGCCCCGCGAATCCGCCCGCGCGACGACGTCAAGCCGGAGGCGATTTACGAGGAGCTGAACGTCTGCGAGGTCGATCCACTCGAGGATTTCACCGTGAACTGCGCGACGCAGTTGGTGACGGTCAAGGACGAGGTGGACCTGCCGGCGATCGCCGCGTTTCGGCTCCTGGCGGCGCAGTTGCGGCGGCGGGGGACGAATAACCCGATCCTGCTCAAGGATTGCCTGGAGTTTGACCCGGTGCCGCTCGAACCGAAGATCGCGCTGCTGCGCGCCTCGGCGGTGATCGGGGCCTTGCTGGCGGACGGGATCGGCGACGCGATCCTGGTGCGGAGCGAGTCCGGCGCCGGGCAATCGCTGCGGCTGGCCTACAACATCCTGCAGGCGGCGGGCTGCCGCAGTTTCAAGACCGATTACGTGGCCTGCCCGTCGTGCGGCCGGACGCTGTTCAACCTGCAAACGATCACGGCGCGGATCAAGGCGCGCACGGACCATCTCAAGGGCGTGAAGATCGCGATCATGGGCTGCATCGTGAACGGCCCCGGGGAGATGGCCGACGCGGATTTCGGGTATGTCGGTGGCGCGCCGGGCAAGATCAACCTGTATGTCGGCAAGACGGCGGTGAAGTTCAATATTCCCGAGGACGAGGCCGTCGAGCGCCTGGTGGACCTGGTCAAGGAACATGGGAAATGGGTGGAGCCGGAGCTTGCCGTCGCACCCACGACTTGATAAAAGTCATTACATATGAATGCTGCCAGCTCTGGGCTGCAGGTTGATCTTGACACAGCGGTCAAGACGGCGCTGAACTTTTTTCGTGCCTCCTTTGGGTCGATGAAACTCTCGGACGTGCAACTCGAAGAGATCGAACTCTCTGAAGACGAACGGTATTGGTTAATCACGGTGGGATATGACAATCCCACCGCAGTGGATTTGTCACGTGGGAAGATGGTCCTTCCCTTCCCGATGCCGGTCCGCAAATACAAGGTCGTCCGGGTTGATGCGCGGACCGGACGTCCAGTTTCGATCAAGATTCGTCAGGGCGTGTGAGCAGGGAGGAAGCCGCGGGATTGGTGCGGCGATATGGAGCTGCGGGGGTCGCGGTGGATACGAGTCTGCTGTTGCTGCTCTGGATTGGCTCTTTCAGACGGGATCTAATCGTAGGCTTCAAACGCACCAAGAAATACCGGCCGGAGCACTTTGATTTGCTAAAAGCGCTGTTGCGCCCTGTCTCACAGCTCGTGGTGACGCCGCACATTCTCACCGAGGTGAATAGTCTCGCAGGGCACCTGCCGGAGGACGTTTGTGAAGGCTTCCGCCGGGCCTTGGTGCAAACGATCCGTGGCAGCGTCGAACAGGAGGTGGCGGCCACAAAGCTCGTGGCGCAGGATTGGTATCCCCGCCTGGGCATCGCCGATGCGGCGCTCACCGAGCTCGCCCGGAACGGCAGGCTCATTATCACGGACGATTTGCCCCTCTACGTGCATCTCGCCGAACACCGATGGCCGGTGCTGAACTTTACCCATGTCTTGCGCGCCGTGTTCGATTGGCGGTGATGGGGATTAGCTTCGGATGGGGACGGACCCCACGGCTGTCTTCCGGGTCCCCGGCACCCGCTCCAAGTGATATTCGAGGAACCCGCGCAGGAACCGGTCGAGCTCGAGCGTTTGCGCCTGGCTGAGTTTCAACCGGCGCAACCCCGCCCAGTCGAGCGCCGTCAGCATTCCCAGAATTTGCCGGGAGCCGGCGCTCATTCTCGTTGCTTGCAAATCCGGCGTCAGCCCCAGCTCTGCCAACAGTTTCAGTTCCAAGGCGAAGACCGTGAGCGGCTGCGGGGGGGCGGACCGCAGGTGCGCGAGCAACTGGCACAACAGCTCGAACATGCCGGGGATGGGGGTGTCGGTCTCGGTGGTTTGCTCGAGCAACGCGGCCGCGTAGGCGGCTTGCTGGAGGCAGGCTAATTCCTGCCGAAGCACGGGATGCGTCTCGCGCACCGCGACCTCGCGCAAGGTGTGCAACTCGGACCGCCGGCTGCGCTGAAAGGTGAACTCGGCCAGATAAAACACATCGAGCTTGCCACGGAACGGCGACTTTGGCCGGCGCGCCCCCTTGGCGACCGTGGCGACGCGTCCGAACTCGCGGCTGAGCCAGTGGACGATCAGGCTGGTGTCGGTCAGCAGCCGGGTGCGCAGGATGATGCCGGTGGCGCGCTCGATCATGACTCAGAGATTCCTTGAGGACCAAAACCCGCCGAGCTGAGCTTCGGGAGCATCACGCGCGTGCACACAAGCCCTGACCGCAATGGACTTTGAGTTGCCCGTTTTGGTCCTCAAGGAATCTCTATTCTCTCTTCAGGCCCGCCGCCGGCGGCGCCTCCGGGGCGATGGCGCCGAGGCTGATGATGAACTTGAGGCCGTCGGCGACCGACATGTCGAGCTTGGTCACCTCGTTTTCGGGCAGCATCACCAGGAAACCGCTCGTCGGGTTCGGCGTCGTCGGGACGAAAACACTGACGAGGTTGCCGTCGGTTCGCGCCGGCAAGCCCTGCTGGCGTTCGCCAGTGAGAAAGCCAACCGAGAACTGGCCGGCGCGGGGGAACTCGACCAGAACGACTTGTTTGAACGAGGATTTCTTTCCTGAGGTGAAGGCTTCATTGACCTGTTTGACCATGCCGTAGATTTTGTTCAGCAACGGCACGGCCAGGAGGGTGTCGTCCACGATCTTGATCAGGCGGCGGCCGAGGTAATTGCGGGCCAGGCGGCCCAGCAGGGTGATGAGGATGGCAGCCAGGACCAGGGCGCAAAGGCTCCAGTACCAATACATCTGGCCGTCCCCGTCGCGGGCATGCGTCCACTCCCGTGGCACCAGGATCAGCAGGGTGTCGGTGACGTTGGAGATGGTCCCGAACAGCCACCGCACCACGGCAATCGAGATCACGGCCGGCAGCGCGATCGCCAGCCCGGTCAGGAAGCTGGCGCGCCAGCGGCTCACGAGGTCGTTCATGGCCGCAGTCTAGGTCCGGAGACCGCCTGGCTCAAGGCAAAGCGACATATCGGTTGCCTCACGGCGCTGGATTTTAGCTGTGAGGCAGCGTGGGTTCGTGCTAGAAGTGGCCGTCAGGTGACGAACCGATGGCCAACCCGCCAGCCAACGACAGGGTCCGGGACGACGGGAAATCCCTTTTCCGACTGCGGCTCTCGATCTGGCTGAGCGGTTACCTGATCCTGGTGCTTACCTGGGGTCGCTACAACGCCTGGCCAGCCGCGTTGGTGGTGTGCCTGGTTTTCTTTCCCTTGAATCTGGCGCTGGCCGGGTGGCTGTACCAACAAAATCGAATCCGGTTCGAGGCCGCACCGCAGATCTCGGAATGGGATGCCTTGATCGGCTTTCTGATCCTGGCGATTGGCGTGGCCAGCGGCCTGGTCTTGGTGCTGGCCGTCGGGTGGGTGGGCGTCGGCGCCGTGTTTTTGCGGCCGACCACCCCGGAGACGGCCTGGGGGGAATGGATCAAACTCCCGGTGTTGTTCCTGTTCAGTTTCCCACTCGGGCTGGACCTGGCGGGCAGCCGGCATCACTGGCTGCAATACTTCAACGTCGCCGGTCCTCAGCGGTGGACGACAGTGCCCGCCGCTTTGCCAGCGCTGGAGTTTCAAGTGGCGATTTGGCTGGGATTGTACGCCCTGCTCTTCTGGTTGTCCGGCGCGGCGTGCTGGATCAGCCTGCTGGCGTGGCCGGTGCTGTTGCTGGCGGGCAGCCAGGCCCTGCAACACCTGGTGCCTCAGCGCCTGGCGCTCGAGAATGCGCCGTTGATCGCCGCCGGCACCCTCGGGCTCAATTTCCTGACCGTCACGGGGCTGATTGTCGTCGGCCGCCGCTGGTCGGCGGCGCATCCCGGACCGTCGGGGCGCTGGCTCGCGGTGGCGGACTGGGCCCGCATTCGGTCGCGGGCGCCGTGGGTGGTGGCGTTGGTGATCGTGCTGCAACAGTCCCCGCTGGCCGAGGGTTGGCTGGCGGGACAGGAGACGCGATTCGACGCGGCGGGCGGGCTGGTCTGGTTGGGAGTGCTGCTGTGGTTTCGCTGGCGGGAACGGGGTGGACCCGTGCATCTGAACACGCGCTTGCTGCTGGCCTGGTCGCTGTTTGTGCTCCTGGCGGCGGAGTGGACCGACTGGGAGCCGTTGCGGAATCTCTCGCTGGGCCTGATGCTGCTGGGCTTGTGCTCGTGGCGCCGGGATTGGGGCCGGAGCCTGATCGTGGCGGCCTTGTTTACCTGGCTCATGGCCGTTCCGGCGGGGCCAAGCGTCCTCACCCACCTCGGCTTGAGCGGGCCGGAGACCGCGATGGGGCGGTCGCTCCTATTTTGTCTTGGTTTGGTGGTGACGGTGGCGCTGAGCCGGCGGCGCCGGCCGACGGTGTGGGTGGAGAGCCTGGATAACCGGGGTTGGCAGCCGGTCAAGCGGTTTGGGTTCATCCTGCTGTGCCTGCTGTCGGCCTTTCAATTGGCCAGCGCGTACTGGCGCGAACGCGCCGATAGCGGGGAGCCGCGCATCCATCTGGCCTCTGGCACGGCCCGGGCCGCGACCACGCGCGCCATCACGATGTCCGGGATTGCGCCGCATGCGCGGCGAGTGCGGGTCCGTTGGCAGGGGCACGACCTGGACCTGACGGTCGGCAAGCCGGTGGATATCCCGGCCCGGCTGACCTCACCGGAACTGCTGTTCGAGACCAGCGGCTGGCAAATCCGGCGCCGGCGTTTGCTCGCGCTGCCCCGGGGTCAAGTCGTGGCCTTGGAGCTGAGTCGCGGCGACCAGACCGGCTGCGCGCTGTGGTGGTTCGAGAACGGCCGGCACGTCTTTGTCGATTACCTGCGCGCGCGACGGATCCTCTGGAGCGGCTGGAACCTGACCCATCGCGACCTGCGGGTGGTTCTGTTGCAGGCGCCGACCCTGGCCGATCCGGATCGGCTGGTCAACTTTGCGCGCGGGCAGAACTGGTTCCTCGACCCGGCGGAAGCCGGCGCGTTCGTCCCGCGAACGGCCGTCCGCCAGAAACCCAACGCCCTGGGGACGGAACTCGACCCGCGACGCGGCCAACGGGAGTTGGGGGCGGGCGCGGGAATCCCGGGTCAACTGAGCAACTGACGTTGCCATTCCATCAACTCGGTCTGGAGCGCGGAACCGTCCCGGGCCAGCAGCACCAGCGTGGCCCGGCTGGCGATCAAGGCCGGGTCGATGCCCAGCGCGTGGGCGTGATGATCGCGTTTTTTCTTGAACTCATCGAAACGTTGCATTTCGGCCGGGGTGGATCGGTGACGCGGCGGTCGCACGCGCTCGGGCTGCTGGGCGGCGGCCAAGGCCAGGCTGCGGGCCATCACCGCCGTGACCGCCTGACGGGCGGCTGGGGGGAATCGCCGCGGGAACAAGGCATCCGGTGCGCGCCCCTGAGTCGCGGCGGCGGCCAGGGCCAACAGGGTCTCGTGGCTCAGGACGAAGTAGGGTGGCCGGTTCCGACGCAGGGCTTCCTGCTCACGCCAATGCCACAGCTCCCGCAACACTCCCAGCCCGCGTCGGTCCAACCGGTCGCAGCCGGGCAGCCGCCAGACCCGGTCGGGGTCCCGCGGGCGCGGCTGGGTACACTCGGCCACCAGGCGGGTGCAGGCCTCGCGATGCCAGGCCAGGCGGCCTTGACGTTGGAGATCGGCGCGGAGGTGGTCGGCCAGCGGCTTGAGAAAGCGCACGTCGTTGCGCGCATAGGCGTCCATCCGATCGGTCAAGGGTCGGCGCGCCCAGTTGGCCGTCTGCGGGCCCTTCTCCAACGTGATCCCCTGGTAATGACTCAAGAGATCCGCCAGGCTGAACTGGCGATGCCCCGCCAGCCGGGCAGCCAGCATCGTGTCGAAGACCTGCGTCGGAACGAAGCCGTAGCTGCGGTGGAGCAGGCGCAAGTCGTAATCGGCGCCGTGCAGGATCAACTCGGGACGACGCAACACCGCGAAGAGCGGGGCGCAATCCATCCCCGCCAGCGGGTCCACCAGCACCGGTTGCCGGTCATACTGGAGCTGCAGCAAGCAGACTTTCTCCGGATACGCGTGCAGGCTGTCGGCCTCGGTGTCCAGCGCGACCCAGGCGGCCACGCGCAGGACCTCCAGCAACTTCTCCAGTTCCGATTGACGATTGATCATGGTCG
>JAGWYX010000165.1 GCA_018969165.1 Verrucomicrobiota bacterium | reverse complement strand
CCGCCCAGGACGCCGGTCCCGCCGATCACCACCGCGACGTCGCCAGTCAAATTAAACAAGTTCATGAGTGTCATCAGGCGCTGGCCGGCGCGGGGCCGGCCTGGAATGCCCGAGCCTGAAAACGATTCGCGCGCAAGTCAAGTTCGACGCTCACGACCTCAATTATCCCGCACCTGGTCGCCGGGCTGTGCCGCGCCGGCCACCACGTCCGCCACCACGTGGTTGTCCAGGACCGGACCGCTGACCCTGAGTTCGCCCACCTTCTGGCCCTGGCGATAGACGTTGAGCGGCTGGCCCAAGGCCGGCAATCGGTTCAACGAAAAGTCCAGCACCACGAACCGCAACGACGGATTCACCGACGCCACCCGGCCGATCAGCGGGTTGATCAGGGTGATCACCTGGTTCTTGTTGGTGAACGTCTGGGAGGCCTCCAGCTCGGCCGGCGTCGGTGCGCGGGTCGGCGTGGGGAAGGTCCGCGGCGGGTTCCGGGAGAATTTCGCCGCCGCCGCCCCGGTCGGCTTGAACTCGAAGGTCGTCGGCCCCTGGTTGGGAACTCGTTCCGAGACGCAACCCGCCACCAACGCGAGCACCAGCAGGACGAGGAATTGCCGCATGCCAGCAGTTAAGGGATTCGCCAGGGCGTCGTCAACCGCCCAGCGATGCCGGGTCGCTAATGTCGCCTTTGTTGAAGTCCACGTATGCCTCGGTCAGGTCGCACGAGTAGATCACCGCGCTGGACCCGCCCGCGTGCAGATCGACGTGCAGGTCAAATTCCCTGGCGCTCACCGCCCGGCACAGCGTCCGGAAGGGCACCTTGGTCGGGCGGCCCTGCCGGAGCGAGTAGAGGCGCGCCCGATCGCCCGGGGCGCTGTAGGCAATATCCACCTTGCGCTCGTCCACTCGCGCCGCGGAGTAACCCAACGCGTCGATGATCCGCCCCCAGTTTGGATCCCCGCCGCACCAACTGGTCTTGACCAGCGAACTGTTCGCCACCGCCCGCGCCGCGGCATCCGCATCGGCAAAGGACCGGGCGCCCGAGACGCGCACCGTCACAAACCGCGATACGCCCTCGCCGTCGCGCACAATCAGCTTGGCCAGCTCGAGGCAAACCTGGCTCAGCGCCGCTTGAAAGCGGGCAACCTCCGCGCTCCGCCGCCCGAGTTCGGGATTGCCCGCCCGGCCGTTGGCCAGCGCCAACACCGTGTCGTTGGTGCTCATGTCGCCATCGACGGTGATACGATTGAAACTGCCGGCGACCGCCTCCGCCAGGCAGTGGCGCAGGAGGGGGGCCGACACCGCCGCATCGGTCGTGAGGAAACACAGCATGGTCGCGTGGAGCGGCCGACCCCCGGGAACCGCGGCCGGCCGTCGGCCGGTGGCGCTCATACCGGGTTGAATCATCCCCGCCCCCTTGCAGACCCCGCCGATCCGCACTGATCGCCCGCCGAGTTCGAGCTCGACGGCAATCTCCTTGGGTCGGGTATCGCTGGTCATGATCGCCTCGACCATCTGGCGGGCGCATGGCCGGGAGCGACCGAGTTGGGCGGCGGCGGCCAGGATGCCGCGTTTGACGTTGGCCATCGGCAGCGTCACCCCGATGCGTCCGGTGGAGGCAACCAATGCGAGGGCCGGCGGCAATCGCAACGTCCGCGCCGTGAAATCGGCCATGACGTAGGCGTCCCGCAAACCTTGTGGGCCGGTGCAAGCGTTGGCGTTGCCCGAGTTGACCACGATCGCTTGCGCCCGGCCGCTCCGCACGCGCTCCCGGCACACCCGGACCGGCGCCGCGCAGACCTGGTTGGTGGTAAACATGCCGGCCACCGACGCCGGGGCCTCGGACAGAATCAAGGCCAGGTCGCGCTTCTGGCCCCGATTAGAACCTCGGCCGGTGCCAAGTCGTTTGAGGTCGCAAAACACGCCACTCGCCAAAAAACCGCGGGGCGCGGTGATCGAGCCGTCGATGATCTTGAATAAGGTGGACATGCAAAAAGCTGGGAAGATGCTCCGCGGCGGACCCTCGAACCGCAAGGGGACCAGTCAACCCCGGCGCTGATTCAACCTCGACCGCGCCAGCTACCACCCAAGCAGAGAGCCGCTTTCATCGCCGGAACAGAAGCAGGTCACTCGGCCGGTGTCAAATCTTCTGCGTCAATCGTGCCGGCCGCGCGACCGGCGATCAGCCCGCGTGCGAGTCCGCATTCGCCTTTACGCACCCAGCAATTCTCATTTTGGAGCGCGGGTCTGCGACCCGCAGCGGCGGCAGCGCTGACGGGACCTGGAAACCGCTCCCATCCCAGCGGCCGGGCGAGCGTACTGCAACTCACCGAGCCGCGCTCCGCGCCAAAATGAAGATCGCGGTCACGCACGCACCGGGGCCTTGACTTGCCCGGGAATAGTTCGCAGGTTCAATGAATCAGGACCCCATGACCCATCATCCCCACTCCCGCCAGACTCGACGACAATTCCTGGCCAATACCGCCGCCGCCACCGCCGCCGTGGCCACCGGCGGTATCCTGGGCACCGACGCTTCACCCCGTCCCGCTGCCGACGCCGTTGTCCTCGTGCTTGACACGACTGACCCGCTCACGCTGGAACCACCCGTGCAGTGGGCGGCCCGCCAACTGCATCAGGCGCTGGTGGCGCGCGGCCTCGAGGTTCTCGTGCAGGCCGACCTTCTCCCGCCACCGCGCCGGCAGGAATGCATCCTCGTCGCCGGTCAACACTCGAGTCTGGCGCGCCCGATTCTGGACGCCGCGAATGTCCCCATGCCGGCGGTGTCCGAGGCGCTCGCGCTGGTCCGGGGACGCGCGCGAGGAAACGCCGTGCTTGCGGCTTGCGGCGCCGACGCGCGCGGGCTGGTTTACGCCCTGCTCGAGCTGGCCGATCGCGTGACGTTCGCGGCCGACCCACTCGCCGAGTTGCGCCGCGTGCCCCGAACCGTCGAGCAGCCCGCGAACTCGATCCGGAGCATGGCCCGCCTGTTTGTGAGCGACGTCGAGGACAAACCATGGTTCAATGACCGCGCGTTCTGGCAGCGTTACCTGACCGAGCTGGCGACCCACCGTTTCAATCGGTTCAGCCTCACGCTCGGCCTCGGCTACGATTTCCCGATTGGCATCCGCGATTGCTACTTCCATTTCGCTTACCCCTTCCTGGTCTCGGTGCCTGGCTACCACGTTCGCGCCGTGCCGCTGGCCGAATCCGAGCGCGAGGGCAACCTGGAAATGCTCCGCTTCATCGGCGAGGAATCAGTCCGCCGCGGGCTCCACTTCCAGCTCGGCCTCTGGACCCACGCCTACCGCTGGACCCGCAGTCCGCACGCAAACTATCGGATCGAAGGCCTCGCGCCGGAATCACACGCGGCCTACTGTCGCGACGCCCTGCAGGCGCTGCTGCAGACCTGCCCAACCATCGGCGGCGTCACGTTCCGCATCCACGGCGAAAGCGGCGTGCCGGAGGGCAGCTACGATTTCTGGAGAACCGTCTTCGACGGTATCGTCCGCTGCGGGCGCCGCGTCGAGATCGACCTGCACGCCAAAGGCATCGACCAGGCGATGATCGACGTGGCGCTCGCCACCGGCATGCCGGTCAATGTCTCACCCAAGTTCTGGGCCGAACACATGGGCTTGCCCTACATGCAAGGTGCCATTCGCCCGCTCGAAATGCCGCCGCGCAACGCGAAGGACGGCGGGTTCTTCGCCAAAAGCTCGGGCTCGCGCCGCTTCCTGCGCTACGGCTACGGCGATTTGCTGGCCGAAAACCGTCGCTACGGCGTGCTGCATCGCATCTGGCCCGGAACCCAGCGGCTGCTCCTCTGGGGCGATCCGGAGATGGCCTCCGGCTACGGGCGGGTCTCGAGCTTTTGCGGCAGCCTCGGCGTCGAGTGGTGCGAACCCCTCTCGTTCAAAGGACGCAAAGGGTCGGGCCTGCCTGGCAGCCGCACGGCGTACGCGGATCGCCAGTTACAACCCGCGGACGGGGATTTCGCCAAATACGCTTACACCTACCGCGTCTGGGGCCGCTGCATCTTCAATCCCCAGTGCGATGCGACGGTGTGGCAGCGGCGGCTGCGCAATCAGTTTGGCCCGGGTTCGGAAAAGGTGGAACTCGCCCTCAGGTATGCCAGCCGAATTCTCCCGCTGGTGACGACCGCGCATTGTCCGTCGGCGGCCAACAACAATTACTGGCCCGAACTCTACACCAACATGCCGATCGTCGATGCCAACCGGCCACATCCGTACGGCGACACGATCAGCCCGAAGCGGCTCGGCACCGTGAGCCCGCTCGACCCGGAGTTTTTTTCGGGCATCGACGAGTTCGCCGATCAGTTGCTTCGGGCCGAGGGTTCTTCGACCGGCGCCAAGTATTCGCCCGCGTGGGTCGCGGAGCAATTGACCACGGCCGCGGGCGTCGCCGAGGGCGCGCTGCGCCTGGCTCGACGCACGGTGCGTGATCCGAACAGCGCCGACTTCCGGCGGTTGACGCTGGACGTGGTGATCCAGGCCGGGCTCGGCTATTTCTTCGCCTGGAAATTCCGCGCCGGCGTCCTGCTCGCGCTCTACTCGCGCTCGAACGATCCGCGGGCGCTCGAAGCAGCGCTCAAAGCGCATCACACCGCCCGGGCCGCCTGGCAGAAAATGGCCGAGCAAGCTCGAGGCGATTACGTGCGCGACATCACGTTTGGTTACGACCGCCACCTCCGCGGTCATTGGCTTGATCGATTGGCGGCCATCGACGAGGACATCGGCGATATGGAAAAACTTTTGGCGCAAACGGGCGACGCCACGATGGCCTCGCCCTCGAGCGCCGTTGCGCGCGCGATCCAGCAGGTGCTGAACGCGCCGCCACAACCCGAGCGCGCGATTGCCGCTCGATTCAACCACGTCCCTCCGGATCGGTTCACGCGGAACCAGCCGTTGCTGATCGAAGCCGGTTTCGCGCCGCGCCCGGACGATCTGAGGTTGGTCCGGCTGCGTTACCGGCGGGTGAACCAGGCCGAGTTGTGGCAGGGGCGGGACATGGAGCCGACTGGCGACGGCTACCGCGCGACGATCCCGGCGACCTGCACCGATTCGGTCTTCCCGCTGCAATACCACTTCGAACTCCATGCCGCGTCGGAAACGGCCTGGCTCTACCCCGGGCTGCGGCCGGGCTGGCATGGGCAACCGTACTTCGTCGTGCGCCAGGTTGGGGCTTGAGCGGCGGTCCGGCCGGCGCTGGGCCGGCCGCCAGCATGGCGGGCAACGACGCCACGAGGAAAGGAACAAGCAACACCAACATACGCCAGGAATCTGCGTTGGCCGCGAGAAGGGCAGCCGACCACCGGTCAGCTTTTCCTTCCTCTTCCATACGTCTGATCCTTTGGCTGCTGACTCTGCGCGCCTCGCTAGGGCTCAAGGGATCCGGCGAGGTAACCATCAAACCGCGTTACGGTGCCGCCCGCCGCCCAATCCAGGCCGCGCAACACAAGGAGGCGATAGAGCGGATCGTCGAGGGTCCACGTGAAATGCCCGAGCACACAGCCGAACACGCGGCCTCTTCCCTTTTCGAACGTCCAGACCAGCGGCTGGTCCCGTCCATCCTCGACCGTTGTGGCGAGCACCCGGACGCGGTTCGTATCGCCGATCAGCGGCCAATACGGCTCGTCCAAAAAATGGATCACCGGCGGCAGCCCGCGGGTAATCGGCGAGTTCGAAGACGAAATCATTCTCAAGTCCAGCGGGGTGTGGCGGTAATGGCTGCGGCCGGGCTGGGACGCCAGGCCAATGCGCTCGGCCAGTTGTTCGGGGTCTTTGTCGGCGATCGTCGCCGAATGCAGCAACACGATCCCGCCGCCGCGCGCGAGGAACTCGTCCAATTGACGGTACCGGCCCGCGTTCCAGTCGTGGTTCCAGAAATAAAACACGAGCACGTCGGCGCTTTGGAACTGGCCCGGCGTCGGCCACAGCCAGGCGTCCTCGACCGTCACGCCCGGCGCGCCGCCAAGCCAGGGA
The DNA here is from genome assembly GCA_018969165.1 of Verrucomicrobiota bacterium. Lineage (GTDB taxonomy): Bacteria > Verrucomicrobiota > Verrucomicrobiia > Limisphaerales > JAGWYX01 > JAGWYX01. Next base: position 1,476 of record JAGWYX010000165.1, on the reverse strand, counting down.
TGCCATCGCTGCTGCCACGCCGGGTAATCGTGCTGGCCGGGCCCGTGGTCCTGCTTGCTGGCCACCAGCACGATCCTCACTGGGTGATTTGTAATTCGTGATCGGTGATTGTCGCTCGGGCTGCCACCCGCCACACCGGCCGGAGCCGGTGAAGGCGTGAAACTCGTTCCTGCCAGGACTGCGTCAACATCGTGGCGCGTCCGCGTCGGCGGCTCGCTTAACAGGAACGTCAGCAGATCGCGGACCTGCCCGCCAGTCAGCCCCGCAAGCAGACCTTCGGGCATCAGCGACACCGAGCTGGCGCGCAGGTCCGCCACCTCCGAACGCGGCACCTTCATCTCCTGCCCATCGGCGCCGACGACACTGAGCGAATCGGCGTCTTGAGCCCGGACGAATCCGGTGATGGTGCCGCCGCCTTTGAGTTCGACGTTGAAGGCGACGTAGTCCGGGTTGATGGTGGCGCTCGGTTCCTTGATGTCGCGCAAGACGGAGGCCGCGTCGCGGTGCGGCAGGTTGCTCAGGTCCGGCCCGACGGTGCCGCCCTCGCTGCGCACGCGGTGGCACGTCGAGCACTTGAGCCGGTCGCCGAAGAACAGGTCCTTGCCCGCCAGCCAATCGCCGCCCACCAGCGCGGGACGGGTGGTTTCCGGTGGAGGTGCGGGTGATACCGCCTGCGACGTGACCCAGTCCGGCCTGAAGTTCTCCCTGGGCACTGACTGAAGATAATTGGCGCCAGAAACGCGGTAACTGAAGGAAATCGGCGCGATGTGCCCCACGGAACTGACGTAAACCTCGCGGTCAAATCGGATGTCGCGCGCTGCAACGTCGAATTCGTATCTCCCGGATGCCAGGTTCAGAACGGCCGGCCCCTGCCGGGACGAATTGGGAGCCACGAGAAATACATTGGTGGAGGATAGGCGAATCGATTCCGCATCGAGCGGCGCCTGCATCCGGAAGATCAGCAACCCAAGTTCACCCGCTTTCCCCTCCGGCAGCCCAAAACCTTCGGATCGAAGCGACAAGGGGCGCAGGAGTCGTTCGCTGACGACGAGATCTGGATAAGGCAGCCATCGCTCGGCTTTCACAGTATCCGTTAAGATCCTCACGCCCGAGTTAAGCGCCGGTCGCTTGATTGGATTCGGTAACTTGGCGCCGAGCGGTTTGGTTCCCCAAAGCATCCGGACCCCGCTCAAGTCATAATCGATGTCCACGGTCGCGCCGGCGCCCGGCTGGCCTCGCCCCTTTACGCCGGGAACCGTCAGCGCATAATGCACCGCCAGCGGGTGCGGGTCCGTCGTCAGGACCAACGTCTTGCCGCCCTCTGCCAGCTTCGCCGCGACCACTTTCAACGTTCCCCGCGGTGTCGCGTCCTGGTCCTTCACCGCCTGGTACGGCGGTTTCAACATTTCGTAGCGGTCGGCGGCCCGGACGTATTCGCCGAACTCGATCCGCATTTCCCCGATGCGGTCGGTCACG